>NZ_JAFMTB010000001.1:900000-1140751 GCF_017916475.1 Patulibacter sp. SYSU D01012 | reverse complement strand
CGGGCGGGACGTGCTCCGGGTCGGGTCCGCTATCCGGCCCTGAGGCGGAACGGGTCGGCCGGGCGGGACGCGTTCCGGGTCGGGTCCGCCATCCGGCCCGGAGGCGGAACGGGTCGGCCGGGCGGGACGTGCTCCGGGTCGGGTCCGCCATCCGGCCCTGAGGCGGAACGGGTCGGTCGGCCGGACGCGTTCCGGCTGAGGGCCGCCATCCGGCCCTGAGGCGGAACGCGGCGGTCGGCCGGGACGCGTTCCGGGTCAGGTCCGCTATCCGGCCCCGAGGCGGAACGCGCCGGCCGGCCGGGACGCGTTCCGGCTGAGGTCCGCCATCCGGCCCCGAGGCGGAACGGGTCGGCCGGCCCGGACGCGTTCCGGCTGAGGTCCGCCATCCGGCCCCGAGGCGGAACGGGTCGGCCGGCCCGGACGCGTTCCGGCTGAGGTCCGCTATCCGGCCCCGAGGCGGAACGGGTCGGCCGACCGGGGCGCGTTCCGACTCGGGTCCATCCTCCTCCCCCGGGCGGCACGATCCGCCCCGCGCCCCCGCCCGGGCCGCCTGCCTCAGCCCGCCGGCGCGCGGGTCGTGCGTCGCAGGCCGCGGAAGTAGTCCGCGCCGCTCACCAGGGTGATGGCGACCATCGCCCAGACGAGGACGTCGAGCCAGACCGGTGTCGGGTCGATGAGGATGAGCAGCAGGATCACGAGCAGCTGGAACGCCGTCTTGACCTTGCCCAGCCAGGCGGCGGCGATGACCTCGCCGTGGCCGGCGGCGACGGCGCGGGTGATCGTCACGAGCAGCTCGCGGCCCAGGATGACGACGGCCACCCACAGGGCGACGCGGTCGAGTGCGACGAGCAGGACGAGCGCCGCGGCGACGAGGAGCTTGTCGGCGATCGGGTCGGCGAGCTTGCCGAAGTCCGTCACGAGCCCCGACCGGCGGGCGAGCCAGCCGTCGACGAAGTCGGTGACGGACGCGAGCCAGAAGACGACCGCCGCGACGACGTCGCCCGTGCCGGTCTCCTGCAGCAGCGCGACCACCATGACGGGCACGAGCAGGATGCGCACGACCGTGAGCGCGTTCGGCACGTTCATCGAGGCCACCCGGCGGAGTATCGCGGCCCGGCCGCCCGCGCGGCGCGACGGCCCTGACCGCCCCGGCCGCGCACGCCGTCCGCGCACGGGCGCTCCGCCCGCGCACGGGCGCTCCGCCCCCGACCGCGCGCACCGTCCCGTCTCCGGGGCGCCCCGCGCCGTCCGTTCCCGGGCACAGGCCGCCCGCGCCCGGTCGATGCCCGCGGCCGCGGGCATCGCCCGCGCCCCCGCCGTCCATGCCCGGGCGCGCTCCAGCCGCGCGTGGACCGCGCCGCCCCGGCCGCGAGCACCGCCCGCCACCACGCGGTCCGTGCACGGGCCGCGGGCGTGCCCGCCGGCGCCCGGGCGCGCCGCCCGTGCCCGGCCGCGCCATCCGTGCCGGCCGCGCCGCCCGCGCCCAGGCGCGGCCCGCGCCCCGCGCCCCGCCCCGCGCCCGCTACGCGCCCGCCACGGCCTCGGGAGCCGGGGCCGGCGCGCCCGAGCGCGTCACCGCCACGCCCGCGGCGATCACGAGCGCCAGGCCGAGCAGGGAGAGCGCGGGCAGTCCCTCCCCCAGGACGAGCCATCCCGCGAGCGCGGCCGCGCCCGGCTCGATCGCCATGAGCACCCCGAACACGCCGGGGGCCACGCGGCGCAGCGCGACCTGCTCCAGCGAGTACGGCAGGACGGACCCCGCGACGGCCGCCACGGCGCCGATCGCCAGGACGTGCGGGTGCAGCAGGTCGCCGCCGCCCCCGACGAGCCCCGGCACGAGCGCGACGGCGGCGGACACGAGCATCGCGAGGGCGACGGGCTGCAGGCCGTCGAGCTCCTGCGCCGCCCGGGCGCCGAGCACGATGTAGCCGGCCCAGCACGACGCCGCCAGCAGCAGCCACGCCACGCCGACGAGGTCGGCGCCGTCGGCGCTCCACGGCCGCGTGAGCGCGAGGACGCCGGCCGCGGCGACGAGCACCCACGCCCGGTCCCGCGGCCGGCGCGCCAGCACGGCACCGACCGACAGCGGGCCGAGGAACTCGATCGCGACCGCGACGCCGAGCGGCACGCGATCGAGGCCCAGGTAGAAGCTGAGGTTCATCACGCCGAGCGCCAGGCCGTAGGGCAGCACGGCGCGCCAGGCGGCGCGGCTGCGCAGCGTCGGCCGCACCACGAGCAGCAGCACGGCCGCCGCCAGCGCGGTGCGGACGAGCGTCGCGCCGGCCGGGCCGACGCGGTCGAACATCTCGGTCGCCACGGCGGCCGAGACCTGGACGCAGCCGATCGAGAGCAGGATCAGGCCGACGTCCGGGGCGGCGTGCCCCGCCGCCCCCGGCGTCGGTCGATCCCCCGCGCTCACGGCTTGAGCCGGTGCCCGGTCCGGAAGAGCCAGGCGCACCAGGCGCTCAGCCCGGCCGCCAGCGCGGCGAGCACGAGGAGCGCGAGCCACGTCGGCACGTCGCCCTGGCCCACGAACCCGATCCGGAACGCCTGCACGAGGTAGAAGATCGGGTTGAAGTGGGAGACGACCTCCCACGCGCCGGGCAGGCGGTCCACGGAGTAGAAGATGCCGCCGAGGAACGACAGCGGCAGGATCACCAGGGACGTCACGAAGGCCATGAAGTCCCAGCTCTGCGCGTAGATGCCGGCGATGACGCCGAGCTGCGCGAACGCGACGAGGACGAGGGCGGTCGCGACGAGCAGCACGAGCGGCTGCTCCACGCCGATCCCGGTCATCGCCACGGCGAGGACCAGCAGCAGGACCCCCGTCAGCAGGCCGCGGACGACGCCGCCGATCGCCAGGCCGATGTTGACCTCCCACCAGCGCAGCGGACTCGACAGGACGTCGTTGATGAAGCGGTCCGAGCGCGCCTGGAAGACCGTCGAGCTGTTGTTCGAGTAGGCCGCCGTCAGGATCGCCTGGACCACGAGGCCCGGGACGATGAACTGCTTGTAGGGCACGCCGCCGACGTCGGCGATCCGGTCGCCGAGCGCCAGGCCGAAGACGACGATGAAGAGCAGGGAGGAGACGACGGGCGCGATCAGGGTCTGCACCCAGAGCTTGAGGAAGCGGACGACCTCGCGCTCGCAGAGCCAGACGAGGCCGCGGCGCTCCTCGGTGAACGGCAGCGTGGGGTCCGGGATCGACCCGACCTCGGCGACGGAGCGCGGCGGGGTCATGCCGTCACCGCCTGGCGCTCGGCCTCGGCGGCCTGCGCCATCGCCTGCAGGTACACCTCGGCGATGTCGCGGGCCCCGTAGCGCTCGCGCAGGCCGTCGGCGGAGTCGCGGGCGATGATCCGCCCGCCGCGGATGAGCGCGATCTCCTCGCAGAGCGCCTCCGCCTCCTCCAGGTAGTGCGTCGTCAGCAGGATCGTCGTGCCGATCTCGTGCAGGCGGCGCGTGTACTCCCACAGCTCGGTCCGCAGCTCGACGTCGACGCCGGCGGTCGGCTCGTCGAGGATGAGCAGGCGCGGCTCGTGCATCACGGCGCGCGCGAAGAGCAGGCGCCGACGCATGCCGCCGGAGAGCGCGGTCGGGCGGACCTTCGCCTTCGCCGACAGGTCGAAGACCTCCATCAGCTCCTTGGCGCGGCGGCGCGCGTGGGCGCGCCCCATGCCGAAGAAGCCCGCGTGGTAGATCAGCACCTCGTCGACGTTGAGGAAGCGGTCGAGGTTGATGTCCTGCTCGGCCAGGCCCACGAGCCGCCGCGCCTCGCGCGTGTCGTGGTGGTGGCCGAAGATCTGGATCTCGCCGTCCGTCGGGCGGACGAGGTTGGTGACGGCACCGATCAGCGTCGTCTTGCCCGCCCCGTTGGGGCCGAGCAGGCCGAAGAACGCCCCGTCGGGCACCTCGAGGTCGAGGTCGCGCACGGCGGTGAAGCCGCCGGCGTAGGTCTTCGTGAAGCCCCGGACGGAGAGCGCCGGGGCGGCGCGGCGATCGGTGCGCGCCGTCTGGGTGGTTGCAGCGTCACGCACCACACCGAGTCTACGCGCGACCCGGCGCCGCCCGCCGCCCGCGGGGCGACGGGGCCGGGAGCCGGCTTGGGTAGGGTGTGCCCATGCCTCTGGTTCCGGTCGTCGTCGAGCGCACCGCGCGCGGCGAGCGCGAGTACGACATCTTCAGCCGTCTCCTCAGCGAGCGGATCATCTTCCTCGGCACGGCGATCGACGACCAGGTCGCCAACCTCGTCGTCGCGCAGCTCCTGCACCTCGCGTCCGACGACGAGGACAAGGACATCTCGATCTACATCAACTCGCCCGGCGGCTCGGTGACGGCCGGCCTGGCGATCATGGACACGATGCGGTTCGTCAAGCCCGACGTCCGCACGATCTGCGTCGGCATCGCGATGTCGGCCGGCTCGCTCATCCTGGCGGCCGGCGAGAAGGGCAAGCGCGCGTCGCTGCCGAACTCGCGCATCCTCACGCACCAGCCGTCGGTCACGGGCTTCGAGGGCCAGGCGTCGGACATCGAGATCCACGCCCGCGAGCTGCTCAAGACTCGCAGCCGCCTGAACGAGATCTACGTCGAGCTCACGGGTCAGCCGCGCGAGGTCATCGACCGCGACATGGAGCGGGACCGCTTCTTCTCGCCCGAGCAGGCCAAGGAGTACGGCCTGATCGACACGGTCTTCGGCGACCCGCTGCCGGACCTCTCGGCCGCCAAGGGCTGAGCCCCGCCGCCGTCCGCCGCGCCGCTCGCGCGGCGGACGGCCCGCCGCGGCGCCCGCTCCGGCACGCAGCGCGCCGCGGAGCGCCGCTCCGCCCGCCCTCAGTCGACGACCGGGTGCTCGATCGCGCCGAGCCCCTCGATCTCGACCCGCACCACGTCGCCCGGCTGCAGGTAGATCCCCTGCCCCGACCCGTCGGGCCGCTGCATCGCGCGGCCGACGCCCTCCGGCGTGCCGGTCAGGATCAGGTCGCCCGGCCGCAACGTGATCGCCTCGGCCAGGTGCCCGACGAGGCGGTCGATGCCGAAGATCAGGTCGGACGTCGACGCGTTCTGGCGCAGCTCGCCGTTGACCCACGTGCGCAGGCGCAGCGCCTCGGGGTCGGCGACCTCGTCGGCGGTCGTGATCCACGGCCCGAACGGGCAGAACGTGTCCGCGCCCTTCGCGCGGGTCCACTGGCCCTCGGACTCCTGCAGGTCCCGGGCGCTCACGTCGTCGGCCACGGCGTAGGCCGCCGGGCCCACCGTGCCGTCGGCCAGTCGCCCCAGCACGACGGCGAGCTCGCCCTCGTAGTCGAGCGCCCGCGTGGCGGCCGGGCGCCGCACCGGCCCGGACGGGCCGACGGCCGCCAGCGGCGCCTTCGTGAAGACCAGCGGCGTCGCCGGCGGCTCGCCGCCCATCTCGGCCGCGTGCCGGGCGTAGTTCTTGCCGATGCCGAAGATCGCGCGCGGCTCGTACGGCAGCTCCAGCTCGACCTCGCCGAGCGGGTGCTCCGCGCCGTCGGCCGGGGTGCGGTCCCCCGACGCCAGGCGCGAGAGGACCGTCGAGCCGTCGGCGAACGCGACGACGCGGTCCCCGCGGACCTCGCCGTCCTGCACGGCGTCGACGGACGGATGGCGGAAGCGGGCCAGGCGCATCGCACGAGGGTACGCCCGCGATCCGTCGAGAGCGGCCCGCACGCGTCCGCGGTCTGCCAGCATCACCAGGGATGACGCGCTGGCTCTCCGGGCAGCTGCTGGTGGCGTCCCCGACGATCGGGGACCCCAACTTCGCGCGGACCGTGGTCCTCGTGGTCGACCACGACCGCGACGGCGCCCTGGGGATCGTCCTCAACCGTCCGACGGAGACGCACGTCGAGGCGGTCGTGCCCGACATCGCGGCGATGTTCGCCCCGGACGACGTCGTCCACGACGGCGGCCCCGTCCAGCCTGACTCGCTCCTCACCGTCGCCGAGTTCCGCGACCCGGCCGAGGCGGCGCTGCTCGTCCTCGGCCGCGTCGGGATGGTGCGCGGCGACGAGGATCCCCGGTGCCCCGACGTCGAC
Source organism: Patulibacter sp. SYSU D01012 (assembly GCF_017916475.1). Taxonomy (GTDB): domain Bacteria; phylum Actinomycetota; class Thermoleophilia; order Solirubrobacterales; family Solirubrobacteraceae; genus Patulibacter. Next base: position 1,134,698 of record NZ_JAFMTB010000001.1, on the reverse strand, counting down.
CGGGCCCGGGCGTACGCGGGCTACGCCGGCTGGGGCCCCGACCAGCTGGACCAGGAGCACGCGAAGGGCGACTGGCTCGTGGTGCCGGCGTTCCCGGACGACCTGTTCCTGCCCGACGCGGAGGAGCTGTGGTTCCGGGCGCTCGAGCGGCTCGGCGGCCCGTGGGCGCGGCTGGCCGACCGCCCGGTCGACCCGTCGGTCAACTGACGGGTCGCGGGCGCGCCGCCGGCCGCGTCAGGCGGCCTCCTCGGGGTCCGCGTCCTGCTCGGGGTCGTGCACCGGCGCGGCGTCGCTGACCGCCTGCGGCTTCGGGATCCGTCCCGCGACGGCGTCGCGGCGGGCGCGCAGGGGGCCGGCGATCGCGCCGAGCGTCGCCCGCTCGCGCGGCCCGAGCTCGCGGTACACGCCGCGCAGCTCCTCGAGCCGCCGGTCCGCCTCGTCGAGCGCCTCGCGCGCGGCCGTCCAGCCCTCCTCGGCGACCGCGTCCTCCGCCCGGCCGACGGCCTCGGAGACCGCCGCGAGCTCTTCCAGGGGCACGTCCATGCCCCGGAGCGTACGCGGGGGCGCCGGCGGTAGCCTGGCCGGGATGTCCCGCCGTCCGCTCGCGCTCCTCGCCGTCCTCGCGGTCGCCACGTCCGCCACGGGCTGCGGCGGCGGCGACCCGTCGGCGTTCGCGAGCGCGACGGACCGCACGTGCCGCGAGGTCGCCGCGGCGGTGACGGGGCTGCGCGAGGGTCTGGTGCGCCGCGACGGGCAGAGCGAGACGGGCGCCCTGGCGAGCGCGGTCGACCGGTACGCGGCGGCGGTCGACGCGGCCGCCGCGCGGCTCGGGCAGGCGGATCCGCCGAAGGACGAGCGAGCGTTCCGGGACGACGCCGTGCGCCAGCTGCGGGACCACGCGGCGACGATGCGGCGCGCCACGCGCGAGGCCCGGCGCGGCCGCGTGCCCGCCGCGCTGGCGCGCCAGCTGGGCCGCACCGGGCCGGCGGCGATGCCCGAGATCCCGGGGTCGGTGCTCGACGGCGCCCCCGCGTGCCGCGCCGCCGTCCGCTGAGGCCCGCCCCTACGATGGCCGGGATGCTCCGCCGCTCCTCCCCCGCCGCCCGCGGCGGTGTCGCCCTGCTCGTCCTCGCCGCCCTCGGCGCCGCGGGCTGCGGCACGGACCCCCGGGACGACTACGCGGCGGGCTGGGACGCGATCTGCGCCGACGTCGGCGCGGCCACGGCGACGTTCCGCGCGGACGTCTCGGCCGCGGCGAAGACGTCGGCGGACGCCGGGGACGCCACCGTCGCGAGGGGCCTGCGCCCGGACGCCGTCGCGGGCGACCTGGCCACGCCCGCCCGCAAGCTCGACCGCGCGCTGCGCAGCACCGTCGACGCCGCGCGGGCCCTCGACGCGCCGGAGGAGTGGGCGTCCTGGCACGCCGGCGCGGTCCAGCGGCTGACCGTCCGGGTGCGGGCCGTCGACGACGCGGTGCAGCGCCTGCAGGGCGGGGATCCCGACGCGCTGGCGGGCACGGCCGTCGGGAGCGTCGGACCGGCCGACGTGCGCGCCCCCGCCGGCCTGCGCGACCGGACGCCGGAGTGCACCGTCCTGCGCTGAGCCGCCGCGGCGCGGCGGTCGCCGCGGCCGCCGCGGCGCTCGCGGCGGTGGTCGTCGTGGTGCTCGTCCTCGTGCTGCGGGGCGGCGGGCCGGCGCCGGCGGACCGGGCCGAGGCGTACGCGCGGGCGTGGCAGGAGACGTGCGCGGGCCTGGCCGCCGACGGCCGCCGCACGAGCGCCGCGGTCGCGCGCGCCGCCACCGCGACCGCGGACCCCGACGACGTCCGGCGCGCCGCGGCCGCCGTCGCCGCGCCGTACGTCGCGCGCACCGTCCGGCGCCTGCAGCGCGTCGCGGCGGCCGAGCCGCCGCCGGCGTGGGCGGGCTACCACCGACGCGTGCGGCCCGCGATCGCGGCGGCCGCCGGGCGCGCGCAGGCGGTGCTCGGCCGCGTGCGGGCCGGCGACGTCGACGCGCTCGGCGACGTGGACCTGGGGGCGGTCGAGCGGGTGGACGCCCCCGCCGAGCTGCGGCGCCGCACCCCCGCGTGCACGGGCGATGCCGGCTGACGCGGCCCGCCGGTGCCGCGCCGGGGACGTCGCGTACAGTGCCGCCATGCCGACCGCCCGCACCGCCGTCCTCCTCGCCGCCGCCGTGCTCGCGACCGGCGCCGCCGGGTGCGGCGGGTCGGGCGGCGACCCCGAGCAGTACGCGTCCACCTGGAACGGGGTGTGCCGCGACATCACGTCGGCGCAGGAGACGCTCCAGAACGACCTCGTCGCGCTCCAGGGCCGCGTCTCGACCACGGACGTCACGGCGCTGACGAAGGCGGCCGCGGCGCCGATCGGCAAGCTCTCCGACGCCGTCTCGACCGCGCTCGAACGGGTCCGCGGCCTCGACGCCCCGGACGAGTACGCCGACTTCCAGAAGCGGGTCGACGGGTCGGTGGACGCGACGATCCGCGTGTTCCGCGAGCTGAAGGACGCGACCCAGCGCGGCGACACGCGGGCGTTGCAGGAGATGGGGCGCACCACGCGGCCGACGGACGTGGTGCCGTCGCTGCCGGCCGGGCTGAAGACGCGGGCGAAGGACTGCTCCAGCTTCTAGCCCGCCGCCGCGCGGTCGCTCACCAGCGGGCGCCGACCAGGACGGGCTCGGGGTGGAGCGCCACCCCGAAGGCGTCCTCCACGCCGGCCGCCACCTCGCGGGCGAGCGCCAGGACGTCGGCGGCGGTGCCGCCGCGGCTCGTCAGCGCCAGTGTGTGCTTCGACGAGATCGCGGCGCCCGCGCGGGCGTGCCCCCGGGCGAAGCCGGCGCGGTCGATCAGCCACGCCGCCGAGGTCTTCGTGCGCCCGTCGGGCTCGGCGAACGCCGGCGGCCGCACGTCGGCGCCCAGACGCGCGGCGACGCGCTCCTCGAGCGCGGCGAACGCCGCCGGCACGAGGATCGGGTTGGTGAAGAACGAGCCGGCCGACCAGGTGTCCGGGTCGTCGGGGTCGAGCACCATCCCCTTCCCGCGACGCAGGCCCAGGACCGCGTCGCGGAGCTCGTCGGCGGGGACCCGCTCGCCCGGCTGCACCCCCAGGGTGCGGGCGAGCTCGGCGTAGCGGACGGGGGCCCCGAGCCGGGAGCGCTCGAGCGCGAACGTCACCGCCAGCACCACCCGGTCCTGCCGGCCCTTGAAGGCGCTGTCGCGGTAGGCGAAGCCGCAGGCGTCGGCCGGCAGCTCGGCGATCTCGCCGGTGGTCCGGTCGAGGACGCGCACGGCGACGACCGTGTCGGCGACCTCCTGGCCGTACGCCCCGACGTTCTGGATCGGCGTGGCGCCCGTCGCGCCGGGGATGCCGGACAGCGCCTCGATGCCGGCCAGCCCGTCCGCGACGGCGCGCGCGACCGCGGCGTCCCACGGCTCGCCGGCGGCGAGCGTGCGCAGCACCCGGCCGTCGGGCGCCTCGCGGTCCTCCGTGCCGCGGGTGCGGATCGCGACGACGTCGCCCGGCAGCGGGTCGTCGGCGACGACCAGGTTCGAGCCGCCGCCGAGCAGCAGCAGCGGCCGGCCGGCGGCGTCGGCGTCCCGGACCGCCGCGACGAGCGCGTCCTGCGTGGTCGCGACGAGCACGCGCTCGGCCGGCCCGCCGACGCGCAGGGTCGTCAGCGCGGCGAGCGGCACGTCGCGGCCGGGCGCGACGTCGGGCAGGCTCGGGACGGGCGGGGCGGCGGCGGGCGACGGGTCCGGGGCGCTCACCGCTCCAGCGTACGGCTCCCGCCGCGCCGCCGGTCGGCCCGGCGCCGCGGCGCGCCGGGGCGCGGGGCCGGATAGCGTGCGCGGCATGGCCCGTGCCCTGTCCCGCCCACTCCTGCCCGCGCTCGCCGCGACCGCAGCCCTGGCCGTCGCTGGCTGCGGCGGCGGGGGCGACGAGAAGACCTACGTCAAGACGTACGAGGGCGCCTGCGCCAAGATCGTCGCCGCGACGAAGGAGTTCCAGACGTCGCTCTCCGGGCTGGGCGCGTCCGTGAAGTCCGACCCCGACAAGGCGGTCGCGACGATCAAGGGGAGCGGCGACAAGCTGTTCACGACGTTCGGCGACCAGCTCGACGTCATGGCGAAGGCCGACGCCCCGAGCAAGTTCTCCGACTTCCAGGACTCCGTGTCGGACAACGCGGACAAGAGCCGCGAGGGCATCAAGAAGGCCAAGGACGCGCTGGCGAACATCAAGACGCTCCAGGACTTCTCGAAGGTCGGCCAGTCGCTCGACGGCATCGACGTCGGCGGCACCAAGGGCCTGCCGAAGGAGCTGGGCGACCAGGCCCCGTCCTGCAAGACGCTGGGCGGCAGCTCGACCGCCAGCTGAGCGGCCGGGCCCCGACCTGAGACGCTCGGGACGGGGCTCGGACCCCTTCCGGGTGGCCCGAGCCCTGCCGCATCGGACCGCGGCCCCGACCCGAGACGCTCGGGACGGGGCCCGGTGCCCTTCCGGGTGGCCCGAGCCCTGCCGCATCGGACCGCGACCCCGACCCGAGACGCTCGGGACGGGGCCCGGCCCCCTTCCGGGTGGCCCGAGCCCTGCCGCATCGGACCGCGACCCCGACCCGCGACGCTCGGGACGGGGCCCGGTGCCCTTCCGGGTGGCCCGAGCCCTGCCGCCCGTCCTACGCGACCCCGACCCGAGACGCTCGGGACGGGGCCCGGCCCCCTTCCGGGTGGCCCGAGCCCTGCCGCATCGGACCGCGACCCCGACCCGAGACGCTCGGGACGGGGCCCGGCCCCCTTCCCCTACGGGACGCGGATGCCCGAGATCGTGCGGGCGATGACGAGCTGCTGGATCTCGGAGGTGCCCTCGAAGATCGTCATGATCTTCGAGTCGCGGTGGAAGCGCTCCACCGGGTACTCGCGGGTGTAGCCGTTGCCGCCGAGGATCTGGATCGCCTCCTCGGTGACCTTCACGCCGACCTCGGACGCCTTGTACTTGGCCATGGAGCCCTCGGCGTTCGGGAACTCCGCCTTCTGGCCGCGGAGCGTGGCGCCGCCGAGCCAGGCGGCGCGCTGCACGAGCAGGCGGGCGGCGTCGAGCTCGGTCTTCATGTTCGCCAGCTTGAAGGCGATCGCCTGGTTCTCGATGATCTTGCGGCCGAACTGCTCGCGCTCCTTGGCGTAGTCGAGCGCGTAGTCGTAGGCGGCGCGGGCGACGCCGATGGCCATCGCGCCGACGGCGGGGCGGGACGCCTCGAAGGTGGCCATGGAGGCGTTGCCGCGGGAGCGCTCGCCGGAGCGGGCCTTCGCCAGGCGGGCGTCGAGCTTGTCCTTGCCGCCGAGCAGGTAGGCGCCGGGGACGCGGCAGTCGTCCAGGTTGACGTCGGCGGTGTGCGACGCGCGGATGCCGTGCTTCTTGACCTTGGCGCCCTGCGAGATGCCCTTGCACTCCGACATCGGGACCACGAAGGCGGCGTGGCCGCGGGAGCCCAGGGACGGGTCGACGGTGGCGATGACGACGTGGACGTCGGCGATGCCGCCGTTCGTGGCCCAGGACTTCTGGCCGTTGAGGATCCACTCGTCGGTGGCCTCGTCGTACTTCGCGGTCGTGCGGACGTTGGAGACGTCGGAGCCGGCGTTCGGCTCGGACGAGCAGAAGGCGGCGATCTTGGGCTCGGAGGCGGTGCCATAGCAGCGGGGCAGCCACTCGGCGATCTGCTCCTGGGTGCCCTGGCCGAAGATGGCCGAGACGGCGAGGCCGGTGCCCTGGAGCGCCATGCCGATGCCGGCGTCGCCCCAGAAGATCTCCTCGAGGAAGATCGGCATGAGCTGGCCGGTCGGGTCAAGGAACATCGACATCGTCGACTCGAGGCCGTAGAGGCCGATCTCGGCGGCCTCCTTGACGATCGGCCAGGGGAACTCCTCGCGCTCGTCCCACTCGGCGCCGGCCGGGCGGATCGTGTTCTGCGCGAACTCGCGGACCCAGTCGCGGAGCGTGCGCTGCTCCTCGTTGAGCTCGAGGGAGAACGTCTGCCACTCCGGCTTCATGCGCTCCTGCGCAAGCTCGGCGGCGATGGTCATGAAGTCGGAGGTGGTGCTCATGCGTGCGAGGTGTCCTCGGTGTGGACGTGAGGGGACCCGCGAGGAGGCTGCGGGCGCGGAGCAGTGTAACTGCGGGTTACACCGGATGCAACCACGGGTAGGATTGCCGTCCATGACCGCCCGACGCCGCACCCGCGAGGCCGACATCCTGCGGGCCACGCGCGTGCTCTTCGACGAGCGCGGCGTGCGGGACGCCGGCATCGAGGACGTCTCGCGGGCCGCCGGCGTCAACCGGGCGATCATCTACCGCCACTTCACGGGCAAGGAGGAGCTGTTCGCGCTCGTCCTCGTCTCGTACGTCGACGACCTGCTCGCCGTCGTCGAGGCGCTGCCGGACGAGGGCGACGCCGCCGAGCGCCTGACCGCCTTCGCCGACGCGTTCCTCGGCTTCTGCCTGCGCTATCCCGCGTTCATCGACTGCGCGATGGAGATGCTGCGGCTGCCGGGGACCGAGCTGCAGGGCCGGGTCAGCGACGAGGCGATGCGGCGCATGGGTCGCGCCGTCGGCAGCGCGCTGCGGCACGCCGTCGCGCTGCTGCGCGCCGGCGACGCCGCGGGCGAGTTCGCGGTGGACGACCCCGACCTGACGGCGAACGCGCTGTACGTGCAGGTGCTCGGGCTGGCGCACCTGGCGCGCTCGGGGACGGGCGTGGAGGGCCTGCCGGGCGGCGACGTGCGGTTCTTCGCCGTGGACGAGGCGGGCGTGCGCGGGTCCGTGCGCGGGCTCGTGCACGCGATGCTGCGCCCGACGGCGAACGCCGCCGGCTGAGCGGGCGGCGCCTCGGGCGTCCGGCGGCCCGGTGCGCGGGCGGCGCGGCCGCCGCGCCGCTACAGCGCCCGCGACGGCCCCGAGCGGCCGAGCGCCCGGAGCGCGGGGCGGTAGGAGCGCACGAAGGCGTCGGTCGCCCGGGCCTCGGTGGCCGTCGCGCCCTGCGCGCGGGCGAGGCACTGCGCGGCGACGCCGCGCGGCGCGGCGGAGGACGCCGCCAGGCAGTCCGCCAGGTCGCGGGCCGCGGCGGCCCCGGCGTCGTACGCCCGGCCGAGCTTCTCGACGATCGACGCCTGGTTGTCCTGGCGCGTCGTGACGGCGCGGGCGCGCGCAGCCGACCGCTCGCGGGCGCGGGCGACGTCGCCGAGCAGCTCGCGGGCCTCGTCGACGGCGGCGTCCGCGCTCGCGGGCGTCGCGCCGGCCCCGGCGTAGCCGTCCAGTCCGTCGCGAGCGGCGCGCAGGAGCGCCGTCGCGCGCTGCCGGTCGGGGCGGGCGCGCGCGCCGGCGCGGAGGACGCCGTCGACGGCGGTCACGAACGGGGAGCGCGCCTCGGGACGGTCGGCGCTGGGCGTCGGCGTCGTCGGGGTCGTGGCCGTCGTGGCGGTCCGTCCCGGGGGCGGCGCGCCGCGGCGGGCGGCCCGCAGGTACGCGTCGAGCTCCTCCACCCCCGCGACGGCGGCGTCCGTGTCCTGCACGTCGTCGACCGCGTCGAGGGCGTCGGAGGCCTCCTGCGCGCGGTCCTCGAGCCCGGCCAGGCCGGGCGCGCGCGGGTCGGCGAGCAGCCGACGGACGGTCTGGAGCCAGCGGCGGTTGGCGCGCAGCGCGGCCGCGACGCGGTCCGCCCGCGCCGCGCGGCCCGCGACGTCGTGGTCGGCGGTGGCGACCTGCAGGGCCTGCGCGACGGTGCCCGCGGCGGCGCGGGCCGCCGCGAGGGCCGGCGCGGCGTCGCCGCCGGGGCGCAGCCGCTGCAGCCGCGCCGCCAGGAGGCGGTCGTCGCGGACCACGGCCGCGAGCGCGCCGTCGAGCCCCTCGGGCCGCGCGGGTCCGTCGTCGCCCCCGGAGCGCAGGGTCAGCAGCGCGACGGCGGCGACGACGGCCGCGACGACGAGCGGCACGGTGATCCGGACGGCGGGCGGCGCGGGGCGCCGGGTGCGGGACAGGTCGCGCGCCGCCTGCTCGCCGGAGCGGACGAGGGGCGTGCCGCAGCGCGGGCAGTAGCGCGAGCCGAGCGGGACGAGCGCCCCGCAGCGACGACAGCCGACGACGGGGGCGGCGAACTCGGTCGTCCGCCCCCACGCGTCCGCCGCGGCGTCGTCGGGCCCGTCCGCCGGCGCCCCGTCGCGCTCGGCGTCGTCCCCGGGGACGACGTCGGCGGCATCGGGGTGGTGGTCGTCGGGCGGATGCGGCATGCTGTGGGGGCGTCGGACGGACTGGCCGCATGGCCGCGACCGTTCGCGTGCGACGGGCTTCCCCGTCGCGGCGGCGGTTCCTCCCTGCCCCGGGGACGCGGTCCGCACGCCCGGACGACACGACGAGGCCCGACCTCGATAGTCTGTGTCGTCGTTTCGTCGGAGTTGGAGTACAGGAGGCCCAATGGGTCGTTATACCGGGCCGGTCGAACGGCTCTCGCGGCGCGAAGGCGTCGACCTCGAACTGAAGGGCGCTCGTCGCCTCGCTGGCAAGGGCGCCCTGGAGCGCCGTGGCGCGCTGCCCCCCGGGCAGCACGGCGGTGGCCGTCGCGTCAAGACGTCCGTCTACGCGCAGCAGCTGCGCGAGACGCAGCGCGCCAAGCGCTACTACGGCGTCCGCGAGAAGCAGTTCCGCAACCTCATGGCCGAGGCCATGAAGCGCAACGCCGAGAACAGCGTCACGGGCGAGCGCCTGCTCCAGCTCCTCGAGCTGCGCGTCGACAACATCATCGTGCGCCTCGGCTTCGCGTCGACCCGCGCGCAGGCCCGCCAGTTCGTCACGCACGGGCACGTGCTCGTGAACGGCATCCGCCACACGATCCCGTCCGCACGCCTGAAGCCGGGCGACGTCGTGACGATCAAGGAGGGCTCGCCCGTCCGCACGATCGCCACGGAGTCGACCGAGCTGATCGCCGTCGTCCCGGGCTGGCTCGAGGCCGACCACGACGGCCTCTCCGGCCGCGTGCTCCGCATCCCGGAGCGCCACGAGATCCAGGTGCCGATCACCGAGCACCTGATCGTCGAGTTCGCGGGTCGCTAGACCCATCCCCTGCACGGGTCCCGGCGCCGCGCCGGGCCCCGCCCTTCCGACGACCCGCCTGCCCCGGCCGCCCCGCGCGGCCGGGCCCGGGTCGTTCGTCGTTCCGGGGTCGTCCGCGCCCCGTGCCGACCGGCGCCGGGCGCCCGTCGGCGCGCCGCCCGACGGCCCGGCTGCGGACCGCGCGCCGATCGCGTAGCGTCCCCCGGGCATGAGCGAGTCTGATCCCGTCCCGCAGCCGTCGCCCTCCGTGCCGCTGCACATCGACCAGCTGCTGGAGCAGCGGTCCGTGGCCGCCGGCGTCGAGGCCCTCGCCCGGCGCAACCAGCACCACCTCGCCGACATGGACGAGGAGGAGCGCCGCGACGCCCAGGCCCTGTGGGCCGAGATGGTCGCCGAGATCCTCGGCTCCGTCCGCGAGGCGCTCGGCGGGCACGTCGCCGCCGACGGCCCGGGCCGCGCGGTCATCGTCCTGTCCGACCACCCGCAGGAGCCGGGCGAGGTCCAGGCCGAGGCCATCTTCTCCCCGCAGATCGAGGAGGTGCCGGGCCCCGACGGCGAGAACCAGGTCGTCGCGACCTTCGCCCAGGTCCTCGGCATGCAGGTCGCCGAGCTCCTCCCCCAGCTGGCGCAGCAGATGGCGCAGGACGTGCAGGAGGGCGAGGACGGCCCCGAGCTGCCGCCCCGCGACTGACGGCGTTGCTGCTCCTCCTCCCGCCGTCCGAGGGCAAGACCGCCCCGGACGCGGGCCCGCCCGTCGACCTGGACGCGCTCGCGCACCCGGCCCTGCGGCCGGTCCGCGAGGCGCGCCTCGATGCCCTGCGGGCCCTCTCCACGGGCGACCAGGCCGCCGCGCTGAAGGAGCTGAAGCTCGGGCCGCGCAGCGCCGCGGAGCTCGCCCTGAACGCCGACCTGCTCGCGGCGCCCGCCGCGCCCGCGTGGCGCGTCTACACCGGGGTGCTGTTCGAGCGCCTGGCGCTCGGGACGCTGAGCGCCGCCGCCCGGCGTCGCGCGCAGGAGCGCGTGCTCGTCGTCTCGGCGCTGTGGGGCGTCCTGCGGCCCGGCGACGTCGTCCCGGCCTACCGCTGCCCCGCCGGCGCCCGCCTGCCGGGCGTGCCGACCGCGAAGGCCCACTGGCGGCCGGCGCTCGACGCCGTCCTGCCCGCCGACGGGCTCGTCGTCGACCTGCGGTCGGGCGCCTACCGCGACCTGTGGCCCGGCCCCGCCGAGGGCGCGACCGTCGCGGTCGACGTGGTGCGCGAGCAGAACGGCGCGCGCACCGTGGTCAGCCACGACGCGAAGGCGACGCGCGGCGCGGTGGCCCGCGCGCTGCTCGAGGACGGCGGCGCGTCGCGCGTGCGCCGGCCCGAGGGGCTGGCCGAGCGCGTGGCCCGCGCGGGCTGGGACGTCGAGCTCGAGCCCGCGAAGGGGCCGGGCGACGCTCGGCGCCTGGTGGTCGTCGAGCGGGCCTGAGCCCTCAGACGACGAGCCGGCGCACGACGGCGTCGGCGACGGGGCGGCCGGCCGGCGTCAGCGCCACCCGCCCGGCTCGCCAGGCGGCGGGGTCCACCAGGCCCGCGTCGAGCAGCTCCGGGACCCGGCCGGCCGCGCCGTCGGGGACGGGGACGCCGTCGGGGCGCCGGATCCGCGTCATCAGCGCCTCGAGCGCCCGCTCGTCCGCCCCCAGCGTCTCGCGGCCCGCCGCGGGCGACCGGCCGGCGTCGAGCGCGGCGAACCACGCCTCGGGGCGCAGGACGTTCCACCAGCGCACGCCGCCGACATGGGAGTGCGCGCCCGGGCCCACGCCCCACCACGCGCCGCCCTCCCAGTAGAGGACGTTGTGGCGGCAGACCCCCTGCGGCGTCCGCGCCCAGTTCGACAGCTCGTACCAACGGTACCCGGCGGCGGACAGGCGCTCGTCGGCGAGCGCGTACCGGCGGCCGAGGACGTCGTCGTCGGTGATGCGGCGGCGGCCGCGGCGCACGTGCGCGGCGTAGCGGGTGCCCGCCTCGACCGTCAGGGCGTACGCCGAGATGCTGTCCGGCTGCGCCGCGATCGCGGCGTCGAGCGACGCGCCCCAGTCCTCGTCCGTCTCGCCGTCCGCGCCGTAGATGAGGTCCAGGCCGACGGCGTCGAAGCCGGCCGCGCGCGCCTCCGCGACGGCGGCCTCGGGCCGGCCGGGACGGTGCCGCCGCTCGAGCGCGTCGAGCACGTGCCCGCGGGCGCTCTGCATGCCGAAGGACACGCGCGTGACCCCGGCGGCGCGCAGCCGCGCGAGGCGGCCCGGGTCGACGGACTCGGGGTTGCACTCGCACGTGACCTCGGCGTCGGGCGCCAGGCCGAGGGTCGCGTCGACGTGCCGCAGCACCGCGCCGAGGACCTCAGGCTCGAGCAGGCTGGGGGTGCCGCCGCCGAGGAAGACCGTGCGAACGGGCCGGCGGGCGCGGTCGCCGGGCGCGGGGTGCAGCACGCCGGCGGCCAGGCGCAGCTCGGCGCCGGCCGCCACGGCGAAGCGCTCCCCCAGGCGGGGCAGCTCGCCCTGCCGCGGCACGTACGTGTTGAAGTCGCAGTAGCCGCACCGCGCGGCGCACCACGGCACGTGGACGTAGACGCCGAGCGGCACGCCGTCGAGCTCGGCGACGGCGGGGGCGGGCAGGCGGCCGTCGGCGGGCGCCGGGGCGCCCTCGGGCAGCCGCGGGCTCACCGCGGGGCCAGCTGGGCGTTCATCGCCTCGTCCGCGAGCGCGAGCAGGTCCGCCTCGTCGCGGCCGTCCTCGCCGTTGATGACGCCGAGCGAGAAGGTCATGGCCTGCGCCTGCAGCAGCAGCAGGCGCCCCAGCAGGTCGGGATCGCCGCCGCGGATGGAGCCGTCGGCCTGTCCCTCCCGGATCCCGGCCTCGGCCAGGCGCAGGACGAGCCGCTGGGACACGCCGGTCCGGGCGGTGACGTACGGCAGCAGGAACTCGGGGTCGACGTCGACGATCTTGCGGAACAGCTCGTCGGCGCGCAGGCCGCGGCAGGCCTCGACGAGCGTCCCGACCAGGCGCTCGCGGGCGGTCGGCCGGTCGGCCACCCCCTGGGCGGCCCGGACGACCGCGCCGCCGAAGTCGCGCGTCATCAGGTCGCGCAGCACGGCCTCGACGTCCGGGTAGTGGCGGTACAGGGTCGTGCGGCTGACGTCGGCCCGGCGCGCGACGTCGCTCATCGTGACCCGCGAGATGCCGCGGTCCAGCACGCACGATCGCGCCGCTTCCAGGAGCCGCAGCGCGACCGGCGACCGGTCGAGGAGCTCGTGGACGAGCGCGGCAGGGTCGAAGCGCGGGACGGTCGGCTGGTCGGACGGGGGCATCGGGGCCATTCTGCCAGCCCCGACGGGGAGCGCCGGCCGGTCGCCGGCCGCGGACGGCGTGCCCCGCGGGCTCCCCGCGGGGTAACGTCCGGCGCGTGACGCGTCCCGCCCGCCGAGCCCCCCGGATCCGCGCGCTCGCGGTCGCCGGGGTCCTCGCCGTCGTGCCGCCGGCCCTCGCGGGGTGCGGCGGGCAGGCGCAGCAGGTGCGCGACGCGGGCGTCTACGCCGAGCGCGTCAACCAGGTGCAGGCGCGGTTCGAACGCGACCTCGGCACGCTCAACGCCGCCGCCGACCGGGCGGAGGACCGCCGGGACGTGCAGACGGCCGTCCGCCGGCTGAGCCGCCGGATCGACGGCGTCCAGGCCGAGCTGCGCGCCATCACGCCGCCCGCCGTGGCGGCCGACCCGCACGCGCGCCTGATCGCGGCCTTCGGACGGTGGAAGGCGCCGCTCGAGGCGTTCCGCCGCGCGTTGCGCGATCGTGATCCCCGCGCGACGCTGCGCGCGAAGTCCGACTTCAGCACCGAGACGACCGCGGTGGAGCAGCAGGTCAACACCGCCGCGCGCCAGATCAACGACCGCCTCCGCAGCCTCGCCGACTGACGTGCCCCGCGCCCTCCCCTCCCTCCTCGCCCTCGTCCTGCTGACCGTCGTCGGCGTCGCCGCCGGCCTGCTGGCGCTGCCCGACGAGGCGTGGGCGCCGGCCGCCGGCGCCGGCGTGGGCCTGCTCGTCGGCGCGGTCGTGGCCGCGCTGCTGCTGCGCCGCCGCCGGCGTCTGCGGGACGGCGCCGAGGCCCAGGCGGTGTCCGGGCTGCCCCTCGTCGCCCACGTGCCGCCCCCCGGCCGCGACGCGCAGGACGTCCGGCGGGCCGAGGAGGCGTTCCGGATGCTGCGCGCCGCTCTGGCGCCGCGGGACGGCGACGGGGTGCCCGCCGGCGTCGTGCTCGTGACGTCCGCCGCGCCCGGCGAGGGCAAGACGACGGCCGCCGCGGGCCTGGCGCGCGCGTTCGCCCGGGCGGGCCGGCCGGTCGTGGCGGTCGAGGCGGACCTGCGCCGTCCCGGCCTGACCGCCGCGCTCGGCGGCGACCAGGCCGGGACGCCCAAGCGCGGGCTGACGGCCGCGATCGTCGGCGGCGTGCCCGTGGACGACCTGCTCGTCGAGGTGGAGCCCGGCCTGCGGCTGCTGCCCGCCGGCGAGCTGCCGCCGAACGCGCCCGAGCTGCTCGGCAGCCCCGACGCCGCCCGCGTGCTCGCCGAGCTGCGCGGGCTGGGCGCCGCGGTGGTGCTCGACACCGCCCCGCTGCTGCCCGTCGCCGACACGCGCGAGCTGCTGCGCCTGGGCGGCATCGACCGCGTCCTGCTCATCGCCCGCCCGGGCCTGGTGGACCGCCGCGAGGTGCGCGACGCCGTCGCCCTGCTGCCGGACGAGGCCGCGCCGATCCTGGCGGTCTCCGGCCGGGCGCAGACCCCGCGGTCCTACGACCAGTACCTGCGCGACGGCGCCCGCTAGCCGGCGGTCAGCGCACGACGGCGGCGACCACGGCGTCCGCGTCGGCGACGCCGTAGCCGGCGCGCAGCCGGTCCGCGACGCGCTCGCGCGACATGCCGCTCGCGAGCAGCTCGCGGGCCACGAGCAGCGCCACGGGCGGGGCGTGCGCGGGCCGGCGGCGCCCGGACCTCGTCGGCTGCTCCGCCGGCGGCCAGGCCCCGCGCGCGACGGGGCCGAGGCCCTCGCGGGCGACGGCGGGGCGCGCCGCGGACGACCGGGTCGGCGGGGCCGAGGCGGGCGCCGCCCCGGCCGACGGCGGCTCCGCCGGCGGGGCGGCCGCGGCATCCGGGGCCCGGGCCGCCTCCGGCGGGGGCTGCGGGGCGCGGTCGGTCGCCGGGGACGCGTCGCCGGCCGAGGCCGGCGAGGCGGGACCGGGCGCCGCCGGGACGGGGGACGGCGGGGCGGCCGCGCCCGGCGTCGCGGAGGCGGGCACGCCGCGGTCGCCGGCGCCGGCGGCGCGCGTCGGGGCGCCGGGGGCCACCGAAGGGGCGGGCGTCTGCGGCGGGACGGGGGCCGCGGCGGCTCCGGCCTGCGCCGGGGGGTCGGCGTCGGCCGAGACGTCAGGCGTCGCGGGGGCGTCGGAGGACGCCAAGGCACCACGCGCCCCAGGGGCGTCGGGCGCGGCAGGGGCGTCGGACGCGCCAGGGCCTGCGGGCGCGGCAGGCGCTGCGGGCGCGCCAGGGGCCGGGGCCGCGGCCGCGGCCGCGGGGGTGCTGGCGGCTGCCGCCGTCTCCGGCGTGGCGGGCGGAGAGGACGCGGCCGGGGCCGGCGCCCGGGCCGCCTCGGGCGCCGTCGGGGCGTCGGGCGCGGACGGGGCCCCGGTCGCCGCGCTCGCGTCGGCGGGCGGCGTCGCCGCGGCGGCGGCGGCGGGCTGCGCGGCGGCGGGCTGCGCGGCGGCGGGCTGCGCGGCGGCGGGCTGCGCGGCGGCGGGCTGCGCGGCGGCGGGCGGCGCGGCGGCGGGCGGCGCGACCGTCGGCCCGGCGGCGGGCGGCCGGCCGGTGGTGCTGGCAGGGGGCGCCGGCGACGCCGCCGCGGACGGCGCGGCCGTGCTCGGCGGGTCGGGCGTCGGCGTCGCCGGGGGCGCCGTGGCCATCGCCAGCCCGCGCGCGACCGCCGGCCCGAGGCCCGAGGCGCTCGTGGGCGCGGCGACGCGATCGGTCATCGCGAGCAGCGCGGTGATGCGGCGCTGCATCTCGTCGATGCGCTCCACCAGCGCGGCGTCGTACGGGCCGGCCGCCGCGGGCCGCGGCGGTGCGGCGCTCTCGGCGTCCTCCGCGGACGGGTCGTCGGCGGACGGGGCCTCTGCCCACGGGTCCGGCGCGGGCGGCTCGTCCGCCGACGGGTCGTCCACGGGCGGCTCGTCCACGGACGCGGTCTCCGCCGGCGCGTCCTCGACCGCGGGGTCGTCCGCCGGCGAGGCCGCCGACGAGGCGTCCGGCGCGGGCAGGTCGTCCGCCGGCGGCTCCTGCGCGCGCGAGACGTCCTCCCGCGGGCCCTCCGCGGCGGCGTCCCCGGGCCGCGAGTCCTGCGCGGCCGGCTCCTCCACCGACGAGTCCGCGGGCGCGGCGGCGACGGCGGGCGCTGCCTCGTCGGCGGGCGCGGCGTCGCCGGCGGCCGCCTCGGCCGCCGCGGAGGACGACGGCTCGGGGCTCCCCGGGCCCGTGGCCCCGGCCGACCCGGCCGCCTCGGCCGGCCCGGCCGCCTCGGCCGGCGCACCGGCGTCCCCGCGCGGCGCGACCGGAGCGGACGCGGCCGCAGCGTCCGCGGCCGGGCCCAGCCCCGCGCCCGCGGCGAGCCCGTCGCCGTGGGGCGTCTCGTCCCGGTCGGGCGCGAGCGGCGCCATCAACGCGGCGGCGGCCGCCTTGGCGCGCTTCTTCGCCTTCTTCCGCTTCTTCTTCCGCCCGTCGTCCGGGTCGGGCGTGCGGGGCTGGCCGATCATCGCGTGGGTCCGCCGCGACGGGCGGGAACGGTCGTGAGCGGGCGGTCCGGCATGCGTCCCGCCCATCCTCGCACGCAGGCCGTACCCTTGCCCGATGCCGCCCACGTGGTTCTGGATGCAGGTCCTGCTCGTCGCCTGCGTCCTCGTCACGATCGCGATCGCGGCGATCAAGCTCTGGGCGTGACGAAGCGCTCCCGCCGACGCGGGAGCGTGTGCGATGATCGGCCCGCCCGGCGGCGCTGACGCCGTCCATCCCACCCCTCGTCATCGACGCAAGGAGTTCCATGTTCGGCTCGATCGTGGTCGGCACCGACGGTTCGGAGACCGCCGACCAGGCGGTGAAGGAGGCCATCTCCATGGCCGCCGCGCTGAAGGCACGCCTCGAGATCGTCTCGGCCTACGAGCCCGTGTCCGGCTCGCGTCTGCGCGAGGAGGCCAAGCAGGCCCCGGCCGACGTCGAGTGGATGGTCAACGAGCGCGCCGACGTCGAGGTCACGCTGACCGAGGCGAAGGAGCGCGCGACGAAGGCCGGCGTCGGCGACGTCCGCACCTACGCGCGCCAGGGCGACCCGGCCGACGCGATCCTCGACGTCGCCGAGGAGTTCGGCAGCGACCTCATCGTCGTGGGCAACAAGGGCATGACGGGCGCCAAGCGCTTCCTGCTCGGCTCCGTGCCGAACAAGATCAGCCACCACGCGCCCTGCTCGGTCCTCATCGTCCGCACGACCTAGGCGGCGCGCCCACCGGCGCGGGATCGACGGGCGCCCACGGGCGCCCGTCGTCGTTCGGCCGCCCGCCGGGCGGGCGGGCCGGGCGCGTCGTCCGCCGCCCGGCCGCCGCGCGCGTCCGCCGGGCGGGGCCTGCGAGAATCGCGGGGTGCCCGCCCCGGCCGCGACGCCCCCGGCCCTGCCGCCGCTCGACCACGAGCGCTGGATGCGCGAGGCGATCGTCGAGGCCCGCGAGGCCGAGCGCCACGGCGACGTGCCGATCGGCGCGGTCGTCGTCGCGGACGACGGCACGGTCCTGGGCCGCGGCCGCAACGAGCGCGAGCGCGACGAGGATCCGACGGCGCACGCCGAGATCCTCGCCCTGCGCGGGGCCGCCGCCGCGCTCGGCACCTGGCGCGTCCACGACGCCACGCTGTACGTGACGCTCGAGCCGTGCGCGATGTGCGCCGGGGCGATCGTCCTCTCGCGGATCCCCCGCGTCGTCTACGGCTGCACGGACCCGAAGGCGGGCGCGTGCGGCAGTGTCCTAGACGTCACGGCCGAGCCGCGGCTGAACCACCGTCCGGACGTCGTCGGGGGCGTCCTGGCGGACGACTGCGCGGGGCTGCTGCGCGCGTTCTTCGCCGCCCGGCGCGGACGCCGCAAGCGCGGAACCCCCCGCGTGGGCAGCCCCGCCGAGGGGTAGCGTGGAGGGGGTGACGCCGCCGAATCCGCTCAACGGGATCAAAGAGGCCGTGGAGCGCGTCCTCCTGGAGTCGGGGGCCACGGACTTCGGGCGGAGCATGGCGAGCTTCGACGACCTGACGATCGAGGTCCGCACCGTCCACCAGCGCGTGGACGAGATCGAGGAGCGGATGGAGCAGATCGTGCCGCTCCTCGAGCGGCTCGTGAACGTCGCCGAGGGCCTGGAGCGCGAGATCCAGCCGATCAGCTCGCTCGCCTCCAAGGTGCCGGGGTCGGGATCGCGCAAGCGCCGGCGCAAGGCGCAGGAGGCCCGCGCCGCGCTGCAGGCCGGCAGCGAGATCCCCACCGACCCGCGGGCGCAGGTGCGCCGCGCCGCCGCGATCGAGGACGCGGCGGAGGACGTCGCCGCGCACGACGGCCCGGTCCCCGGCGACGCGCCCGGCCGGCCGGGAACGCGTGCGGCCGCCCCGGCCGGCGCCGCGCCCGCGCAGGGCGCCGCGCCCGCGCCGGCCACGGGCGCCCCGACGCCCGCCGCCGCCCCGGGCCAGGCCGTCGACGTGCCGCCTGCGGCCGGCGCGACGCGTCCCGCCGCTCCGCCCGCCTCCCGCCGCGTGCCGCCGCCGGAGCCGCCCCGCGAGACCGCCCCGCCGCGGCCGGGCGCGACGGGGATCATTCCGCCGACCCAGCGTCGGCGCCCGGACGACCGCCTGCGCTGACCGCGCGCGGCTAGGCCCGCGGCGCGGGCCCGTCGACGCCCGCCTCGGCGAACGTCTCCATGTCGCGGTGCAGCCGCCCCGCCTGCTCGAGCAGCGGGAGGGCGAGCGCCGCGCCCGACGCCTCCCCCAGCCGCAGCCGCAGGTCCAGCAGCGGCTCCAGGCCCAGCTGCGCCAGGACGGCGCCGTGCGCAGGCTCGGCGGAGCGGTGCCCGGCGACGAGCCCCTCGCGCAGCGGCGGACACAGCCGCACCGCCGCGAGCGCGGCGACGCCGATCGCGAAGCCGTCCAGCACGACCGGCACGCGTCGGCGCCCCGCCTCGAGCAGCGCGCCGACGACGCCCGCGAGCTCGAAGCCGCCGAGCTCGCGCAGCGCCGCGAGCGGCGTCGCCGGCCTCCCGGCCCGCTCGAGCGCCCCCCGGACGACGGCCCGCTTGCGCTCCAGCCCCGCCGCGTCGGCCCCGGCCCCGCGGCCGACGGCCAGCTCGGGCGTCAGGCCCGCCAGCGCGCAGGCCAGCGCGGCGGCCGCGGTGGTGTTGCCGATGCCGATCTCGCCCGGCAGCAGGCAGCCCGCGCCGCGGTCGAGTAGCTCGCCGGCCAGCGCCGCGCCCGTCGTGATCGCCGCCGTCAGCTCGTCCGGCGTCATCGCGGGGCCGGCGCCCAGGTCGTCCGTGCCCCCGTCGCGCACGCGGGCCGGGCGCACGCCGGGCGGCGTCGCGCCCTGCAGTCCCAGGTCCGCGACGAGCAGCCGGCCGGCGTGGTGGCGGGCCAGCACGCCGATCGC
Organism: Patulibacter sp. SYSU D01012; assembly: GCF_017916475.1. GTDB lineage: Bacteria > Actinomycetota > Thermoleophilia > Solirubrobacterales > Solirubrobacteraceae > Patulibacter. The sequence goes on along the minus strand of NZ_JAFMTB010000001.1, from coordinate 1,115,847 downwards.
CGTGCCGCCCCGGGCCGCCGCGGCCGCGATCTGCGCCGACACGTGCGAGGCGTAGAGCGACGTGCCGCGGGCGACGTGCCCGTGGTCGGCGGCCAGGACGAGCATCGCCGGGCGCAGCGGCGCGGGCGGCACGTCGCCGCTCCACGCGGCCCAGCGCTCGATCGTCGTCTCGAGCGCGCCCAGGCTGCCGGCCGGCTTGACGAGCCGGTCGGCGCGGTCGCGCACCGCGACGGCCACGCGCTCGTCGGGCAGGCCCACCGCGTCGACGAGGGCCGCCACGGCCGCGGGCACGTCCTCCTCCCGCTCCGTCGCCGCGGGCCGGCGCGGGACCCGGGCGGCGTCCGTCGGGGCCACCCCCAGCGTGGTCGTCTCGGCCCCGGTCACCGGCACGGCGCCGCCGACGGGCGACAGGTCCTCCGCGGGCCAGCGCTCGTGCGCGACGACCGCCGACAGCGGCGCGCGCTGCGCCCAGCCGGCGGCCTCGAGCCCGGGACGGACGGGGCGCTCGTCCGGCCAGCCCAGGCACAGCCAGGCCATCGGGTCCACGCGGTCGGGGATCCCCAGGAGGGTGCGCAGGTCGGAGCGCTCGTAGAAGCTCACCCAGCCGACGCCGAGCCCCTCCGCGCGCGCCGTCAGCCACAGGTTCTGGATGGCGCAGGCCGTCGAGTGGACCGCCGTCTCGGGGATCGTGCCGCGCCCCAGCACCTCGACGTCGGGGTCGCCGGGGTCGCAGCAGACGACGACGGCGAGCGGCGCGTCGACGATGCCCTCCACCTTCTGGTCGAGGAAGTGCCGGGCGCGGTCGGAGAAGCGCTCGGCCTGGCGCAGCCGCTCGCGCTGCGCCAGGCCGCGCATCGCCACGCGCGTCTCCTGGTCGCGGACGACGACGAACCGCCACGGCTGCGAGAGCCCGACGGACGGCCCCCGGTGCGCGGCGCCCAGCACGCGCTCGAGCACGTCGTCCGGGACGGGGTCGGGGCGGAAGCGACGGATGTCGCGGCGCGCCCCGATGATCTCGGCGAGCGCCGCGCGGGCCGGCGCGGGGAACGCCCAGCCGGCCGGGTCCTCGGCGCGCTCCGCGGCGCGCGAGGGGTCGAAGCCCTCGGGCGTGGCGGGGCGGACGTAGCCCTGCGGTCCCTCGTCCATCCCGACAGCTTCCCGCTTCGGCGGCCCCGAGGACGGCCGCGCGCTCAGCGGACGGTCACGGCCCGGGCGCCGACGACGCGCGACCCGTGGCGCAGCACGACCTGACAGCGCCCCCGGGGCAGGCGCGGCAGCCGCACCGCCGCCCGGCCGTGGCGGAGCGTCGTCGTGCGCCGCACGGTCACCGGACGGCCCCGGCGCGGGACGCAGCGCAGCCGCACGGCCAGCCGGCCGCGGACCGCGGACGAGCAGCGCACCCGCAGCCGCGCGCGGCGGCGCGGCAGGCGGCGGTCGAGGACCACGCACGCGCGGGTCGCCGACCCCGCCCCGCCGCCGACGGGCGCCGACCCGCTGCCGGGAACGGTGCCGTCGTCGTCCCCGCCGTCGCCGTCGCCCGTCCCGCCGCCGGCGGCCGCCGCGGTGATCGAGATCTCGGCGCTCGGGCCCGCGGCGGGGTTGCCGACCAGCCCCGACGCCACGTCCGCCACCTCGGTGCACACCGCCGCCTTGCCGGGAGGCGCGTCCTCCGGCAGGTCGATCGCCACGTCCACCGGACCGTCCGCGACGCGCATCGGCCCGGTGCCGCCGCCGGCGAGCACGTCCTCGTCGGGCACGACGACGTCCGGCCCGGCGCAGGCGCGTCCCGGCCGCAGGACGCGGATCGAGGCCTGCCGGAACACCTGCCCGTCAGTCCAGGACGGGGTGACGCGCACGTGGAGCGTGCCGCCGGCGGGGACGACGGCGGGCGCGACGGTGATCGCGATCGCGTCCGCCGAGGCAACCGCGGGGGCGGCGGCGAGGATCAGCGGTGCGGCGAGCGCCGCACGACGGAGGAGGGGGAGCACGGCGTGCAGCCTACGACGGCTCCCGGCCGCGCGCCACGGGGACGGGCTAGCCTGGCGATCGTGCCCGCCGGTCCCTCCGCGCCGCCCCTGCCGCGCGTCCTCGACGGCCCGCGCCACGCCGTCGGGTTCCTCACCCGCGTGCCCGTGCCGTTCGGCCCGGATGAGGCGCCGGCCCTGGGCGCGGCGGTGCCGTGGTTCCCCGTCGTCGGCGCGGCGGTCGGCGCCGCCGGCGGCGGGGTGCTCGCCCTCGCGGGGCTGCTGCCGGGCGCCGAGGGAACCGGGGTCGCGGCGGCGCTGGGGTTGGGGGCCGCCGCCGTGGTGACGGGCGCGCTGCACGAGGACGGCCTGGCCGACGTCGCCGACGGGCTCGGCGTCCTCGGGGACCGCGAGCGGCGGCTCGCCGTCCTGCGGGACTCGCGGATCGGGACGTTCGGCGCGCTCGCCCTGCTGCTGTGGGTGCTCGTCTGCTGGAGCGCCCTGCGCGGCATGACGACGGGGGACGCGGTCGCGGCGCTCGTCGCGGCCGGCGCGACGTCGCGCTGGGCGATCCTCGTCCACGCCACGCTCGGCCGGCCCGCCCGGCCCGACGGCGCGGTGCACGCCCTGCGGGTGCGGCCCGCCGGCGGCGCGGTCGCCACCGCGGTCGCGGCCGCGGCCGCGACGCTCGCCCTCGGCGTCGTCCCGGGCCTGACCGCGCTCGTGGCCGCCGCGCTCGTCGGCGCGCTCGTCGCCGCGGGGGTGCGCCGCGCGCTCGGCGGCATCACGGGCGACACGTGCGGCGCCGCCGCCGCGCTGGCCCAGGCGGCGACGCTGCTCGTCGCGCTCGCCTTCGCCGCCTGACCCCGGCCGCGACGCGCCGCCGCCCGCCGACGCGCTACCTTGTCCGTCCCGTTCTCGGGTCACCGCGGAGAGGTGCCGGAGTGGTTGAACGGGGCGGTCTCGAAAACCGTTGTAGGGGTACCCCCTCTACCGAGGGTTCGAATCCCTCCCTCTCCGCCTCCTGCGCCGCACGGCGCACCGACGGGCCGCCTGCGGGCGGCCCGTCGCCGTTCCGGGGTGCGAGGATGCGCAGGCACCTCGGGAGGGAGCGGCATGGAGACGGTGGAGACGCAGGAGCTGACGGCCCCGGTGGCGGGCGCGGTCGTGCGGGTGGAGGTCGCGGTCGGCGACACGGTCCGCGCGGGCGACGAGCTGCTCGTGGTCGAGTCGATGAAGACGGAGTTCGGCGTCGTCGCCGAGCGCGACGGCACCGTCCTGCACCTGCGGGTCGCGCCGGGCGCCGCGGTCGAGGCCGGCGCGCCGGTCCTGACGCTGCGGCCGGCGACGGGGGCGGCGGGCGACGAGGGGAGCGCGGCCGCCGGGACCGCGGCCGGCGGCGCGGCGGGCGGCGGCCGCGGCGCCCGGGCCGGGGGCGCGGACGCCGGCGCCCCCGCGCGGCCCGCCGGCGCCATCCGCCCCGACCTGGCCGAGGTCCGCCGTCGCCAGGCGCTGACCCGCGACGCCGCGCGCCCCGACGTCGTCGCCAAGCGCCACGCCCGCGGGCGCCGCACCGCACGCGAGAACCTGGCCGACCTGTGCGACCCGGGGACGTTCGCGGAGTACGGCGCGCTCGCCGTGGCGGCGCAGCGCTCGCGTCGTCCGCTCCAGGAGCTGCTCGAGCGCACGCCCGCGGACGGCCTGGTCTGCGGCGTGGCGGGCGTCAACGGCGAGCGCGTCGGGGCCGACCGCGCCCACGCCGTCGTCCTCTCCTACGACGCCACCGTCCTGGCCGGGACGCAGGGTCACCGCAACCACGCGAAGACCGACCGGATGTTCGACCTGGCGCTGCGCCGGCGGCTGCCGGTGGTGCTCTTCGCCGAGGGCGGCGGCGGGCGGCCCGGCGACACCGACGTGCCGACGGCGTCGTGGCTCGACGTCCCGACCTTCCACGCGTTCGCGCGTCTGTCGGGGACCGTGCCGCTCGTCGGCGTCGCGTCGGGGCGCTGCTTCGCCGGCAACGCGGCGCTGCTCGGCTGCTGCGACGTCGTGATCGCCACCGAGGACGCGACGATCGGCATGGGCGGCCCCGCGATGATCGAGGGCGGCGGCCTGGGCGTCTACGCGCCCGAGGAGGTCGGCCCGATCGACGTGATGGAGGAGAACGGCGTCGTCGACGTCACCGCCGCGGACGACGCGGAGGCCGTCGCGGTGGCGCAGGAGGTCCTCTCGTTCTTCCAGGGGCCCGTCGCCGACTGGCGCGCCCCCGATCCGCGCGCGCTCCGCGACGTCGTGCCCGAGCGGCGGGTGCGCGCCTACGACGTGCGCCGCGCGATCGCGGGGATCGCCGACGTCGACGGCTGGATCGAGCTGCGGCCCGCGTTCGGCACGAGCATGGTGACCGCGCTCGTCCGCGTCGAGGGCCGGCCGTACGGGCTGCTCGCGAACGACCCGTCGCGGCTGGGCGGCGCCATCGACTCCGCGGCCGCCGACAAGGCCGCGCGGTTCCTGGGCCTGTGCGACGCCCACGGGCTGCCGGTGGTCGCGCTCTGCGACACGCCGGGGTTCATGGTCGGCCCCGAGGCCGAGCGCTCCGGCACCGTCCGGCACGTCTCGCGGATGTTCGTGGCGGGCGCCAACCTGACCGTCCCGCTCGCCACGATCGTGCTGCGCAAGGCCTACGGGCTCGGCGCGATGGCGATGGCGGGCGGCAGCATGAAGGCGCCGCTGGCGACCGTCGGCTGGCCGACCGCCGAGATGGGCGCGATGGGCCTGGAGGGCGCGGTGCGCCTGGGCTTCCGCGCCGAGCTGGACGCCGTCGCGGACCCGCAGGAGCGGCAGGCGCTGTTCGACCGGATGGTGGACGCCGCGTACGAGCACGGCAAGGGCCTGAACGCCGCGTCGATGTTCGAGCTCGACGACGTGATCGACCCGGCCGACACGCGCCGCTGGATCGTCGCGGCGCTCGGCGACCACGAGCCGCGCCGGCCGGGGCCCGGCGGCGGCGCGGACCGGCGGCCGTTCGTCGACCCCTGGTAGGGGGCGCGCGGCGGCCGGGCCGCGCGGGTCGGCGGGGCCGGGCCGCGGGACGCGCGGCCCGACGGGGGCTCAGTCGCGGCCGGCCGCGCGCGCCCAGGCGATCAACAGCAGCTGCAGCGGCAGGCGGGCGAGCAGCGTGGCGCGGCCGCCGGGGATCTGCGGGAACCGCTCGGGATGGCGGGCCATCTCGACGTTGGACGGGAACACCGCGACGAGCGTGGCGACGCTCAGCAGGCTCCCCCAGCGGCGCGTGCGCCGGTGCAGGGTGGCGGCGCCCGCGACGGCCTCGGCCACCCCGCTCGCGTAGACGAGCTCGCGGTGCGCGGGCAGGTACCGCGGCATGATCCGCTCGTACGTCCGCGGGGTCACGAAGTGGAGGATCCCGGCGACGACGAAGAACGGGCCGAAGAGGCGACGGGCGCGCATGGGGCGAACCCTACCGCCGGTCGGATGGGGCCGCCCCGGCCGCGCCGTCGGCTCCCGGCGGTGTGAGCGCGATGTAAGCGCAAGCGCTGACGCTCTCGCAACGGGCGTCCTGGTGTCGTGGGCCAGGCGATCGATTCCCGGTCGCCTCGCCACGAAGGAGCTTGCCCATGACGTCCCCCCGACCCCGCCGCGCGCCCGTCCTCCTCGCCGCCACCGCGGTCGCCGCCTTCGCGCTCGCCGCGGGCCCCAGCTCGAGGGCTCCCGGCGGGCCGACGCCGACCGCCGCGGCGACGGTCGTCCGCGCCCTCGGTCCGCAGGACGGCTACGTGCCGTCGGGCCAGTCCGTGTCGCCGTTCACCGCGCTGCCCGCCGTGGCGCGCCTCGAGCCGTCGCTGCGCACAGCCATCCGCAGCGCCGCCCGCGACGCCCGCCGCGACCGGGTGACGCTGCGCGTCAACAGCGGGTGGCGCAGCGCGGCCTACCAGGACGCGCTCTTCCGGCGCGCGGTCCGCACCTACGGCAGCCGCCAGGCGGCGATGCAGTACGTCCTGCCGGCGACGCTGTCCAACCACGTCCGCGGCGCGGCCGTCGACGTCGGGCCGCCGCCGGCGGCGGCGTGGCTGGCGCGCAACGGGACCCGCTACGGGCTCTGCCGGACCTACGCCAACGAGTCCTGGCACTTCGAGCGCAAGACCCGGCGCGGCGGCACCTGCCCGCCGCAGGCGCCGACGGCCGCCGACGCGGTGGGGGCGCGGGCATGAGCGCGTTCCCGCGGCCGCACCGGGCCGGGCTCGCGGCGGCGGTCGCCGCCGGCGCCTTCTTCGTCGCCGGATGCGGCTCGGGCTCGCCGTCGGACGGCGGCGCTCAGACGCCCGAGAAGGCCCCGGCCGGCACGCACGTCAGCGAGCGGGACTTCTCCTCGGCGCGCGACGCCTACGACCTGAAGGTCGCCCGGTGCCTGCGGGGCAAGGGCTTCGACGTCAAGGACCCCCAGCCCGGCAAGGGCATCCAGGAGTCCTCGCCGGAGATCGACGCGGCGGGGAGCGACTGCATGCACGAGATCGGCGATCCGCCGGCCGTTCAGCTGACGAAGGCCCAGGAGGCCAAGAGGCAGCAGACGGCGCTCGAGGAGGCGGCGTGCCTGCGCGCGAAGGGCTACGACGTGCAGGACCCGACGGCGGACAGCGCGCTGGCCGTGCCGCCCGACGCCAAGGACGCGGACGTCGACGCGTGTCTCGCGCCGTGATCGTCGCCGGCGCGCTCGTCGTCGTCACGGCGATCGCCGCCACCGCGGTCCTCCTCCGCGGCGGAGCGCGGCCGGCGCCGACGCGCCCGGCCGGGCCGGCGGTCGCCACGGCCCCCGTGACCTCCGGCCGGGTCGTCAGCGAGACGAACGTCGTCGGCACCCTGCGCTATCCCGCGCGGCGTCCGGTCACGGCCGGGCGCGGTGGGGTGGTCACCTGGCTTCCCAAGGCCGGCGTCGTCCTCTCGCCGGGAGACGTCGTCGCCACGATCGACGCACGACCGACCGTCCTGCTGCGGGGGGCGATGCCCGCCTACCGGAGGTTCCACGTCGGGATGACGCACGGGCGCGACGTCCGACAGCTCGAGGCGAACCTGGCGGCGCTCGGGTTCTTCGCCGGCACCGTCGACGAGCACTTCTCCCGCGAGACCGCGATCGCGATCAAGCGGTGGCAGACGCAGCTGGGCGTGCGGCCGACCGGCGAGCTCGACGCAGCGGCGATCCGCTTCTCGCCGACCGACCTGCGCGTCGGCCGGCGCGTGACGCCGCTGGGCGCGAGCGTCGTGCCCGGCGCCGAGCTGCTCGAGACGACCGCGAGGGCGCGCGTCGTGCGCATCGACGTGGCCCAGGACGAGCAGCCGCTGGCGCGGGTCGGCCGCCGGGTCGTCGTCGAGCTGCCCGACGGCCGCACGGCGCGCGGGCGCGTCACCGCCGCGTCCGCTCCGCGGCAACGCCGCACCGACGCCGGCACGACGCTGGTCGTGCCGACGACGATCGCCGTTCGCCGCCTTCGCCTTCCCGCCGGCCTGGCCCCGGCGACGGTCACCGTGCGGCTGCGCAGCACCGTGCGCGCCGGCCTCACCGTGCCCGTGCAGGCGCTCGTCGCCCTGGCGCCGGACCGCTTCGGCGTCGAGGTCCCGGCCGGCACGACGACCCGGCGCATCCCCGTGCGCGTCGGCGCGTTCGTCGCCGGGCGCGTCGAGATCTCGGGCCCGGGCATCGCTCGCGGCACCCGCGTCGTGGTGCCGGCCACATGAGCACGCCGTCGATCTGGCTGCAGGACGTGACGCGCACGTACGGCACGCCGCCGGTCGCGGCGCTGGCCGGCGTGAGCCTGCAGATCGCCGCCGGCGAGCTCGTCGGGATCGTCGGCCCGAGCGGCTCGGGCAAGTCGACGCTGCTCAACGTGATGGGCACGCTCGATCGGCCCAGCAGCGGCAGCGTCCGCATCGACGGGCTCGACGTCGCGACCTTCGGCGACGCGCAGCTCGCCGCCGTCCGCGCCTCGCGCATCGGCTTCGTCTTCCAGTCCTTCCACCTGCGTGACGGCGTGCGCGCCGTCGACAACGTCGCCGACGGCCTGCTCTACTCGGGCCGGCCGCGCGGCGAGCGGCGCGCCCGGGCGCTCGAGGCGCTGGAGCGCGTCGGGCTCGAGCACCGGGCCACCCATCGCCCCGACCAGCTCTCGGGCGGCGAGCGCCAGCGCGTCGCCATCGCGCGCGCGGTCGTCGGCCGGCCGCCGATCGTGCTGGCCGACGAGCCGACCGGCAACCTCGACTCGACGACCGGCGCGAGCATCATGGTGCTGTTGCGCGAGCTGCACGCGAGCGGCACGACGATCGTCCTGGTCACGCACGACCAGGCCCTGGCCGCGAGCCTCCCGCGCCGCACCGTGGTCCAGGACGGCCGCGTGGTCGAGGACGTCCGATGAGCGATCTCGCCGCTTCCCGTCTGCGCCCCGCCGACCTGCTCGCGCTCGGGACGACCGGCCTCCGGACGCGGCCCGCCCGCGCCGTCCTCTCGGCGCTCGGCGTGGCGATCGGGATCGCGGCGATGGTGGCCGTCGTCGGCATCTCGGCGTCCAGTCGGGAGCGGCTGGAGCGCCGCCTCGCGGCGCTCGGGACCAACCTCCTGACCGCGACCGTCCAGCCGGTCCCCGGCGGCCCGCGGACGCTCCCCGGCGACGCCGCCGCCCGCCTGCGGCGCATCCCGGGCGTCGAGGCGGCGGCCACGATCGCCGAGCTCGACCGCGTCCACGTGTTCCGCAACCGGGACGTCGACCCCGACGAGACCGGCGGCCTCGTCGTCGCGGCCGCCGACCTCGCGCTCCCCGGCGTCGTCGGCGCGCGACTGCACGCGGGCGCGTGGCTGACGCCCGCCACCGCGCGGTTCCCCACGGTCGTGCTCGGCGCGACCGCGGCCCGGCGCCTGGGGGTGGTCCGGCCCGGCGGCCTGGTGTGGCTCGGCGGACGCGACACCGTCGTCCTCGGCATCCTCCGTCCCGTGCGTCTGGCGCCCGAGCTCGATGTCGCCGCGCTCGTCGGCACGCCGATGGCCCGCGGGCTCCTCCATCGCCCCGCCCGCCCGACGCGGCTCTTCGAGCGCTCGACCGACGCGACGGTCCGGGCCGTCGCCGACCTGATCGCTCCGTCGCTCGCGCCCGCGCGCCCCGGCGCCGTCGCCGTCGCTCGGCCGTCGGACGCGCTGGCCGCAGCCGACGCGGCCAACGACTCGTTCACCCGCCTGCTCGTCGCGCTCGGCGCGATCGCGCTGGTCGTGGGCGGCATCGGCGTCGCCAACACCATGATCATCTCGGTCATCGAGCGGCGACGGGAGATCGGGCTGCGCCGCGCTCTCGGGGCGACGCGCCGCCACATCCGGCTCCAGTTCATGGCCGAGGCGCTGGTCCTCTCCGGCGTGGGCGGCGTCGCCGGCGTGTCGCTCGGCGCGGGCGTCACCGCGGCCGTGGCGCTGTCCAGCGGGTGGATCGTCGTGATCCCGCCGTCGTCGCTGGCCATCGGCGTCGGCGCGACGCTGGTCGTCGGCACCGTCGCCGGCCTCTGGCCCGCGTCCCGCGCGGCCCGCACCGCCCCCACCGCCGCGCTGACCGCCTGATGCTCCACCCCCGCCCGACGAGGCTCACCGCATGCGCGTCCTGATCGTCGAAGACGAGCCGTACCTGGCGACGGCGATCCAGACCGCGCTGCGGCTCGACGCCATCGCCGCCGACGTCGTCGCCGACGGCGCGCAGGCCCTGCAGCGCCTCGCCGTCCACCCCTACGACGTCATCGTCCTGGACCGGGACCTGCCGGTCGTGCACGGCGACGAGGTCGCTCGACGCATCGCCGCCGACCGGCGTCCGTGCCGCGTGCTGATGCTGACCGCCGCCGGGCGCCTGGACGACAAGGCCCGAGGATTCGAGCTCGGCGCCGACGACTACCTCACCAAGCCGTTCGAGATGCGCGAGCTGGTGATGCGGCTGCGCGCGCTCGGCCGCCGCCCGGCCGACGGCGCGCCGCCGGTGCTCGAGCTCGGCGGGCTGCGCCTCGATCCGTTCCGCCGCGAGGTCTACCGCGACGGCCGCTACGTCGCGCTGACCCGCAAGCAGTTCGCGGTCCTGCACGTGCTGATGGCCGCCGACGGCGGCGTCGTGAGCGCCGAGACGCTGCTGGAGAAGGCGTGGGACGAGAACGCCGACCCGCTCACCAACGCGGTGCGCGTCGCGATCTCCGCGCTGCGGGGGCGCCTCGGCGAGCCGTGGCTGATCCACACCGTGACCGGGAGCGGCTACCGGTTCGCGCCGCCCTCGGAGAGCGATCGGCCATGAGCGCGCGCCTGCGCCTGACGTTGAGCTACATGGGGTTCCTGGTCGTCGCCGGGGCCGCGATGCTGGCGGTCGTCCTCTACCTGCTGCACTTCGTGCCCGAAGGGCAGCTCACCGGCTCCGACGGGTTCGTCCCCAACCGCTCCGACCTGCAGGAGGCCGTGCTGCCCCGCGCGATCGAGGTCCTCGCCGGCCTGGCGGTCGTGGGCCTGGTGGGCGGCTGGTTCCTGGCCGGGCGGATGCTGCGACCGCTGGACCGGATCAGCGAGGTGGCGCGCCAGGTCGCGGACGGCTCGCTGGAGCACCGCGTCCGGCTCCAGGGCCCCCGTGACGAGTTCCGTCTGCTGGCCGACGCCTTCGACGGGATGCTCGACCGCGTGCAGGCGCACGCCGAGGAGCAGCGCCGCTTCGCCGCCAACGCCTCGCACGAGCTGCGCACGCCCTACACGGTCGCGCGATCGGTGATCGACGTCGCGCTCGCCGACCCCGAGGGCCGCGACGTCGACGCGGTCCTGCACCAGCTCGCCGCGACGAACCGGCGCGGCATGGAGGTCGTCGAGGCGCTCCTCGCGCTCTCGTCGCTCGACGCCGGCGAGCCGCCGCGCCGGGAGCCGATCGACGTCGCCGAGCTGGCCGGCGAGGTGGTCGCCGAGCTGACGCCCGTGGCGCGCGCGGCGGGCGTGCGGCTCGCGAGCGCGCTCGGCGAGGCCGACATCGACGGCGACCCCACGCTCGTCCGGCAGGCGATCGCCAACCTGGTGCTCAACGGGATCCACCACAACACCGGGAACGGCGGACGCGTCGACGTCCGTTCGAGGACGTCCGATGACGACGGCGGCGTCGAGGTGCAGGTCGTCAACACCGGCCCGGTCGTCCCCGCCGCGGCGCTGACCACGCTCGCCGAGCCGTTCGTGCGCGGCGACGGCCGCGTCACGGGCGAGGGCCACCGCGGGAGCGGACTCGGCCTCGCGATCGTCGCGCGGGTGGCGCACGCGCACGAGGCGACGCTGGCGCTCGGGGCGCGCGACGGCGGCGGCCTCGACGTGCGGCTGACGTTCCCGGCGCCGCAGGCGACGACGTCCTGAGGCGGCACGGTCGGGGGACTCGTGACCCGGGGCGCGTGGCGGGCCGACGCCCGCCACGGCCCGGCCGGCGCCACCGAGCATGCCCGCCCCCCGACCTACCGCCAGGGCGCGTTCGGCACCACGGGGTCGGCCGCCGCGCAGCGGCCGCCGTGCAGCCGGTAGACCGAGACGATCGGGCCGGGGCGTTCGTAGTCCAGCTCGTAGGTCGTCGCCTGGCGGTCGATCTGGTAGGGGACCGGCGCGTCGAGCGGACCCCACGGGCGGCCGTCCGGGGACGGGGTGCGGAAGGGCGAGACCTGCCACAGGAGGGTGCCGCGGCGCTGCAGCTCCCGGTAGTAGCGGACCGCCTCGGGCACCAGCTCCGGCGTGCGGGCCGCGCGGCCCGCCTGGTAGGAGCCGGCGACGACGTAGCAGTAGCCGTAGCGCTCGAAGACGTCCAGCAGCCCCGGATAGAGGACGTTCACCCAGGACGAGAAGCCCGCCTTCACCCGCAGCTGCGGGTGGCGGCGTCCCTCCCGGCGGCGCACCTCGGGGATCGCGTGGTAGATCGCCCATCGGCGCAGGCTCCAGTACTCCTCGGCACCGTCGAACGTCGGCATCCACGCCGCGGGCGACATCGACTCCAGCACGACGCCGGAGGTCGGCGGCACGTGCTCGACCATCCAGTCGCGCAGGACGGTGCGCGTGTCCTGCCGCCCCACGACCGCCACCGAGTGGGCGGAGTGCACGAGCGACTGCGCCGCCAGGCCGACCGCCAGCCCGGCCACCAGCGCGACCCGCGCCCCGCGCCGACGCACGAGCGCCGCGGCCTGGGCGACCGCGAAGCCCGCCGTCAGGCAGAGCACCGGCACGACCGGCAGCAGCCAGCGGGCGAAGAAGCGGTCCTGTCCGCCCATGATCGCCAGGTACAGCACGACGAGCGGCAGCAGCAGGACCGCCACGCGCGGGCGGCGCCACGCCAGCAGGCCGGCGCCGACGACGCCCGCGACGAGCGGCGCCCAGCCGACGCCCCAGGTGGCCGCCCAGGCGTAGAAGGCCCAGCCGCTGGTCATCGGCTCGCCGACGTAGCGGCCGCCGGACGCCCACGCCTGCTGGTACTGGATCGCCCGCCACATCTCGTGCGGGTCGAGCAGCACGTACGGGTCGGCGACGGCGAACGCGACGAAGGCGACGATCCCCAGCAGCGCGGTCCGCCCCACGACGCGGCGGGGGCCGTCGCCCTTCAGCCGCAGGAGGGCCGCGGCCAGCGCGACGAGGACCACGATGCCGGCGTTGTACTTGAAGCCCGCCGCCAGGCCGACCGCGATCCCGGCCAGCACGTAGCCGCGCGTGCGGCCGTCCTCCAGGATCCACGCTCCGGCGAGCAGACCGAGCGCCAGGAACAGCAGCGTCGGGCCGTCGGAGAGGGCCAGACGGGAGTAGGCCACGGGCAGGAACGCCACGGCGAGCAGGCCGGCGGCCACGAGCGCGGCGGTCTGCCCCACGAGCCGACGGCCCGCCGCGTACAGCACGGGGATCGCCGCCGTGCTCAGCAGCGCGACGACGACCCGGCCCACCAGGTACGCCTGGCCCGGGTCCCGCAGCAGCGCCTCGCGCGGGGTCGTGCCGTGGACGCCGAACCACGCGGCGTCGACGACCGCCAGCAGGCCCATGAGCCCCGGGGGGTTGACGAGCTCGCGGTAGCCCAGCCGGTGCGAGAAGAACGTGGCGGCGTCGGGGACGAAGCGGGCGCTCTCGTCGATGTTGTAGACGAGCGGCAGGTTCTGCCCCAGCGCCCACAGCCGCAGCAGCAGGCCCACGGCGACCAGGCCGACGAGGACTGGGACGTGCGGCCCGTGCGCCCGCAGGCGGTCGAGCGACGCGCGGCCCCGGGACGGGCGGCGCGCGGCGGACGGGGCGTCCGCGGGATGGGGACGGGACATCGCACCGGCACCCTACGGATGCGCCGAACGGCGTGTCTCACTTCCCCGCACGCCGCCCGGCCGACCGCGCCACCGGGCCCCGCCCGCGGTCGACCGCCCGCTCGCCCCGTCCGACGTGCCCGGGCCGCGAGGGGGCCCCGCGGCTAGAGCGCCACGCGCATCGCCTGCGCGAGCTGGGGGCCGAGCGCGTGGGTCTCCTCCCCCAGCCGCACCGACAGCGGGCCGCCGAACGGCTGGCGGTCGGCGAGCGTCAGGCTGACGCCCGGCGTGATGCCGCGGTCGGCCAGGTAGCGCAGCATCGCCGGATCGGCGTCCGACACCCGGACGAAGCGCGCGGTGTCGCCGACGTCCAGGTCCTCCAGGCTGCGCGTCGTCGGCTCGGCGAGCTCGAGCTCGCGGTCCGGGATCGGGTCCCCGTGCGGATCGAACTCGGGGTGGCCGAGCTTCGTCGCGATCCGCTCGGCCAGGTCGTCCGAGAGCGCGTGCTCCAGCCGCTCGGCCTCGTCGTGCACCCGGTCCCACGGCACGTCCAGCACCTCGACGAGGAACAGCTCGAGCAGGCGGTGGTTGCGCAGCGTCCGCAGCGCGACCTTGCGCCCCGCCTCCGTCAGCACGACGCCGCGGTACGGCTCGTGCTCGAGCAGCCCCAGGTCGGCCAGGCGGCGCAGCATCGCCGAGACGGACCCGGGCGTGATCCCCAGCCGGCCCGCGAGCGCCGTCGTGGGCACGGCGCCGCCCAGGCGGGTCTCGAGCGCGAAGACCGCCTTGAGGTAGTCCTCGACGGCGGTCGAGGGCGGAGGGGCCGGCGCGGGGGCCATGCGGCCAGCCTACGCGAGCGGCGACGCCGCGCGCGGGCGCATCCCGCGCCGCAGCGGGGCGCCGCCGGACGCTCGCTACCGTCGCAGGCGACCCATCCCCTCGACCGAGGAGCAGCAATGGCCAGCTTCAAGCCCGTCTACGCCGCGAAGGCCACCGTCACCGGTGGTCGCGACGGCGCCGGCCGCACCGACGACGGCAAGCTCGACGTCCAGCTCGACAAGCCGCCGGCGCTCGGCGGCCCCGAGGACGGCGCGGGCACGAACCCCGAGCAGCTGTTCGCCGTCGGCTGGGCCGCGTGCTTCGAGGGCGCGATCGCGGGCGTCGCGGGCGACACCGACGTGTCGGGCGTCTCCATCGACGCGACCGTCGAGATCGGCAAGGCCGCCGGCGGGCTGGGGCTGCGCGCCGCCCTCGACGTGACGCTCCCCCGCGTCGACGACGAGACGGCGAAGAAGATCGTCGCCGACGCGCACGGCGTCTGCCCCTACTCCCGCGCCACCCGCGGCAACGTCGAGACGACGCTGACCGCCAACGGGCAGGCCGTCGAGGCCTGACCCCGTCCGGCCGCCGTCCGGCGGCCGACGAGCGGCAGGGCCCCGTCGCACCCGGCGGGCGCGCCGCACCCGACCCCGCGGGACGGGTGCGGCGCCGCCCGCCGTCCCGCGGGGCCAGGCCGCGAGCCGCGCCGGGGGCCCGCCGTCCGCGCGCTAGCGTGGGCGCATGACCGACGCCCAGGCGCTCCAGCCCGACCCCGACCTGCTCGCCCGCCTCGCCGCCCTCGCGGTGCGGATCGGCGCGAACGTCCAGCCGGGCCAGGTCGTCTCCGTCAGCGGCCAGGTCGGCGGCCACGAGCCCGTCGTGCGCGCGATCGCCGCGGAGGCCTACCGCGCCGGCGCGTCGTTCGTCGACGTCGCCTGGTTCGACCCGCTCGTCAAGCGCGCGCGCCTGGAGCACGCCGCCGAGGACACGCTCGACGTCGTGCCGCCGTGGCTCGGCGCCCGCATGCTCGCGCTCGGCGAGGCGCGCGCGGCCAACATCTCGCTCGTCGGCCAGGTCCAGCCGGGCGTCTTCGCGGGCATCGACCCCGCCCGCATCGGCCGGGACCAGCTGCCGGCGCTGAAGGAGACCTCGCAGGTCATCAACGACCGCGCGCTCAACTGGACCGTCGTCCCGGCGCCGAACGCCGGCTGGGCCTCGCTCGTCTTCCCCGACCTGCCGCGCGAGGAGGCGCTGCGCCGGCTCGAGGCCGACCTGCGCACCGTCCTGCGGCTGGAGGACGACCCCGTCGCCGCGTGGGCCGCCCGCGCCGCCGAGCTGCAGGCCAGCGCGGCGCGCCTGAACGCCGCACGGCACGACGCGATCCGCCTGGTCGGCCCCGGCACCGACCTGACCGTCGGCCTGCTGCCGAGCTCGCGCTTCATCGCCGCGGGCATGGAGACCGCCGGGGGCATCCTGCACCAGGCCAACGTGCCGACGGAGGAGGTCTTCACGACCCCCGACCCCGCGCGCGTCGACGGCGTCGTGCGGGCGACGAAGCCGCTGACCCTCGGCGGCACGACCGTCGACGGCATCGAGGTGGAGTTCCGCGGCGGCGAGGTCGTGCGCGTCGACGCGACCACCGGCGCCGACGTGCTGCGCGGCTGGATCCAGCGCGACGCGGGCGCCAAGCGCCTGGGCGAGCTGGCGCTCGTGGACGGCGAGGGCCGCGTGGGCCAGACCGGCACGGTCTTCCACGAGACGCTGCTCGACGAGAACGCCGCGAGCCACCTGGCGCTCGGCTCGTCGTACCTGATGTGCGTCGAGGACGAGGCCGACCACCCGCGGGCCAACCGCTCGGCCATCCACGTGGACTTCATGGTCGGGTCGCCCGAGGTCACGGCGATCGGCGTGGCCGCCGACGGCACCGAGACGCCGGTGCTCGTCGCGGGCGCCTGGCAGTAGCGCCACCCCGCGCCGCCTCGTGCGGCGCGGCCCGGTACCCTGTCCGTCTCCCAGGAGAGGTGCCGGAGCGGTTGAACGGGCACGACTGGAAATCGTGTAACGGGGAAACTCGTTCGGGGGTTCGAATCCCCCTCTCTCCGCCTGATGCGCGACGGCCGTCCCTCCGGGCGGCCGTCGTCGTACGGGACCACCGGGCGCCCGGTGGAGTGGCATCATCGTCCCCGATGTCCACCCCGCCCGCCCAGGAGCTGATCGCCGACGCGCTGGCGCCGGACCGCATCGGTCACGACGCCGTCCGCGAGCGCATCCTCGCCGCGGCCGCCGAGGGCTTCCGCAGCACGGGCATCCGCCGCACGAGCGTCAACGACATCGCCCGCCGGGCGGCGGTGGGACGGATGACGGTCTACCGGCGCTTCCCGCAGCGGGAGGGGCTCGTCGCCGCGGCGCTGCTGCGCGAGGTGCGCATCGAGCTCGGCGCGATCGGGGCGGCGATCGTCACGATCACCGACGTCGAGGACCAGCTGGTCGAGGGCTTCGCGCGCGCCATCGTCGCGGCGCGGACGCACCCCCTGCTCGCCCGCCTGCGCGAGACCGAGCCGGAGGACCTGATCCGCCGCCTGACCCTCGACGGCGCGACGGTCCTGGGCCTGTGCCGGCAGTTCGTCGGCGTCTTCCTGCGCGCCGCGATCGACGCCGGACGCCTGCGCCCGATGGACGTCGACGCGGTCGCCGAGATCCTCGCCCGCGTCGGCATCTCGCTCTGCTCGATCCCCGAGACCGCGCTGCCCGTCGACGACCCCGAGGCGCTGCGACGCTTCGTCCGCCAGCACCTCGTGCCGATCCTCGTCGGCGACGCGCGGTGACCGCCCGCCTGCTGCTCGTCCGCCACGGCACGACCGCCGCGGTGCGCGCCGCGGCGTTCCCCGGCGACGACGAGCCGCTCGACGACCGCGGCCGGGCCGAGGCCGCCGCCCTGGTGCCGCACCTGCCGGCCCGCGCGGCGGTGCGCCGCTCCCCCGCCCGGCGCTGCGCCGAGACCGCCGCCGCCCTCGGGCGCCCGGACGCCGCCGAGGACCCCGGCCTGCGCGAGGCGTCGTTCGGGGACTGGACCGGCCGCGTGCTGGCCGACCTGCACGCCGAGGACCCCGAGCCCGTGGTCGCGTGGATGACCGACCCTGCCTTCGCCCCGCCGGGCGGCGAGTCGCTCGAGGCGCTGACCGCCCGCGTCGGCGCCTGGCTGGCCGAGCGCGCCGCGGACGAGCGGCCGCTCGTCGCCGTCACCCACGGCGGCGTCGTGCGCGCCGCCATCGCGGTCGCCCTCGGCGCGCCGGCCGGGGCCGCGTGGCGGATCGACGTGGCGCCCGGGTCGCTCACCGAGCTGCACGCGCACGACGGGCGCTGGCGGATGGTGCGGGCGAACTGGACGCCGCCCCGCGACGAGCTGCGCGCCGCCCGGGCCGCCGGGGCGCCGGCGTGAGCGGCCGCTGGGCCGTGCCCGCCGGGCTGCTCGCCGGCTGGGCCGCCGACCGCGCGCTCGGCGACCCGCGCCGCGGGCACCCCGTCGCGCTCTTCGGCACCGCGATGACGGCGCTCGAGGGACGGATCTGGCGCGACGACCGCCGCGCGGGCGTCGCCTACGCCGCCGCCGGCGCGGCGCTGGGCGCGGGCCCCGTCCTGCTCGCCGACCGCGCCCTGCGGGACCGCCCCGCCGCCCGGGCCGCGCTGACCGGCGCGGTGACGTGGGCGGCCCTCGGCGGCCGCTACCTGGCCGCGGCGGGCCGCGACCTGGGCGCGCGCGTGGCCGCGGGCGACCTGGACGGCGCGCGGGCGCTGGCGCCGACGCTGGTGGGCCGCGACCCGCGGACCCTCGACGCCGCCGGCCTGAGCCGCGCCGGTCTGGAGTCCGTCGCCGAGAACACCTCGGACGCCGTCGTCGCGCCGTTCGTCTGGGGCGCCGTGCTCGGCGCGCCCGGCGTCGCGCTGCACCGCGCGCTCAACACGATGGACGCCATGGTCGGTCACCGGTCGCCGCGCCACGAGCGCTTCGGCTGGGCGGCGGCGCGGGCCGACGACGTCGGCGGCTGGCCCGCCGCGCGCACCGCCGCGGCGCTGACCGTCCTGGCCGCGCCGGCCGTCGGCGGCAGCGCGGCCGGGGCGCTGCGGACGTGGCTCCGCGACGGCGCCCGCCATCCCAGCCCGAACGCGGGCCGCGTGGAGGCGGCGTTCGCGGGCGCCCTCGGCGTGCGCCTGGGCGGCCGCAACGTCTACGGCGAGCGCGTCGAGGAGCGGCCCGTCCTGGGCGGCGGTCCCGACGGGACGGCCGGCCGTCCCCCGACGCCCGCGGACCTGGAGCGCGCGGCCCGGCTGTCCCTGTGGGTCGGCGGGCTCGCGGCGGTCGGGGCGGCGTCCGTCGCGGCGACGCGGCCGTCCCGCGGCTGACGCGCCGCCCGGCGGCCGCCGGTGCCGCCGGGGCACCGGGGCCGGGGCCGGAGCTGGGGCCGGGGGCGGGGCCTGGGCCTGGGCCTGGGCCGGGGGATCCTGGCGTGTCGGCGCGTGTTTGGCGCCTCCGGCCGCCTGCCGTAGTAGCGTCGCGCCCATGCCGCCGGTGCGCGTGGGGACGACGGGACGGATCGCCGCGCGGTTGCGCATCCCCCTCTGCCTGCTCGGCGTCGCCCTCGTGGTGGTCGGCGCCGTGGCCGGGGTCGGGGCGGTCCTCGCCGCCGGGCTCGGGCTCGCGGTCGTCGGCTACGCCCTGTACCTGCGGGTCGGCACCCCGCACGCCCCGGTCACGGTCCTGCGTCCGCCGGTCGCGGGCCGCTGGGTGGCGCTCAACTCGCCGGCCGACCGCGTCCCCAGCCACGGCCTGCACGCCTACGGGCAGACCTACGCGATCGACCTGCTGCACGTGCCCGAGGGCGACTTCGCGCCGCGGCTGACGTGGCGGCCCGGACGGCGTCCCGCGGACGCCTCCCCCGGCTTCGGCCGTCCGGTCCTGGCGCCCGCCGACGGCACCGTCGTGCGCGTGCGGGACGGCGCGCCCGACCACCCGTCGCTCGCGTCGTGGCCCGGGCTCCTGCGCTTCTACGCCTCGTCCGCGCTGCGCGAGCTCGGCGGCCCCGGCCGCCTGATGGGCAACCACGTCGTGCTCCAGCTCGGGGACGGCGTCTTCGCCGTCCTCGCCCACCTGCAGCGGGGATCCGTCGCCGTGCGGCCCGGCGACCGCGTGGCGGCGGGCGACCCGATCGGCGCGTGCGGCAGCTCGGGCAGCTCCTCCGAGCCGCACCTGCACCTGCAGCTCATGGACCGCCCCCGGCCGCTGCTCGCCGCCGGCCTGCCGCTGACCTTCGCCGGCCTGACCGACGACGACGGCGCCCCGGTGCCGCTCCCCGCCGCCCTGCAGGCCGTCCGCGCCTGAGCCCGGCGCCGGATCGCGCGCCGCCCGCCGCGTCCGTCAGGATCACCGCGTGCCCGCGCCGCGCGTCCGCCCCGCCGACCCCGCCGCCCCCGGCGGCGCCCTGCTCGTCGCCGGCACGACGAGCGACGCCGGCAAGTCGCTCCTGACCGCCGGCATCTGCCGCTGGCTGCGCCGCGAGGGCGTCTCGGTCGCGCCGTTCAAGGCCCAGAACATGGCGCTGAACGCCGCGGTGACGCCCGACGGGCTCGAGCTCGGACGCGCGCAGGCGGTGCAGGCGGCCGCCGCCGGGATCGAGCCCGAAGCGGTCATGAACCCCGTGCTGCTCAAGCCGACGGGCGACCGGATGAGCCAGGTCGTCGTCCTCGGCCGCCCGCACGGGACCGCCGGCGCGCGCGACTACCGGCGGATGCGGGACGAGCTGCGCGGCGCCGTCCTGGAGAGCCTCGCCGACCTGCGCGGCCGCTTCGACGCCGTGATCTGCGAGGGCGCCGGCAGCCCGGCCGAGATCAACCTGCGCGCCGGCGACTTCGTGAACATGGGCCTGGCACGCGACGCCGACCTGCCCGTCGTGGTGGTCGGCGACATCGACCGCGGCGGGGTCCTGGCGGCGCACTACGGCACGATCGCCCTGCTGGACCCCGCGGACCAAGCGCACGTCGCCGGGACGATCATCAACAAGTTCCGCGGCGACCCCGCGCTGCTCGCGCCCGGCGTCGCCGACCTGGAGCGCCTGACGGGCCGACCCGTCCTCGGCGTCGTCCCGTGGGCCGACGGCCTGGAGCTCGAGGCCGAGGACGGGCTGGCGCTGCGCACGCTCGACCGGCGCCGCGAGGGCGACGCCCTGCGCGTCGCGGTCGTCGCGCTGCGCCGGATCAGCAACTTCACCGACCTCGACGCGCTCGCGGTCGAGCCGCACGTCGACCTGCGCGTGACCCGCGACCCGGACGCGCTGCGCGACGCCGACCTCGTCGTGATCCCGGGCAGCAAGGCCACGGTCGCCGACCTGCAGGACCTGCGCGAGCGCGGCCTGGACCGCGTCCTGACCGAGCGGGCCGCCGCGGGCCGCCCCGTCCTCGGCGTCTGCGGGGGCTACCAGATGCTCGGCCGCGAGATCGAGGACGACGGCATCGAGACCGGCACCGGCACCGTGCCCGGCCTGGGCCTGCTGCCCGTCGAGACCCGGATGGCGCCCGAGAAGATCACCCGCCGCCGGACGGGCCGACTCGCCGTCGGGGCGGACGGCGCGCTCGGGGACGCCGCGGGCGCCGGACTGCCCGCCGGCGGCTACGAGATCCGCCACGGCCGCGTGCGCCGCGCGGGCGGCGCGCCGCTGCTGCGCGGCGACGCCGTGCCGCCCGCCCCCGGCGAGCCCGACGCGACCGACGAGGGCTGCGTCGTCGGCGCCGTGGCCGGCACGTCGTGGCACGGCCTGCTCGAGCACGACGACGCACGCACGGCCGTCCTGACGTGGGCGGCGCGCCGGGCGGGCCGCACGCACCGCCCCGGGCCCGAGCGCTTCGCCGACGTCCGCGAGCGCCGCCTGGACGTGCTCGGCGACCTCGTGGCCGAGCACCTGGACACCGCCGCGCTGCTGCGGCTGCTGGAGGACGGCGTGCCCGCGGGCCTGCCGACGCTCGCGTGCGGGCCGCTCGCCGGCTGACGGGTCAGTCCGCGGACGCGGCCCCGAGCGACCCCGGCGCGCCGGTGCTGCGCCGCTGCAGGCGCCGCCGCGCCGGCTCCGAGGCGAGGCCGTGGACGACGATCGAGACCACGGCCAGGCCGACGACCGTCCACAGGACCGTCGCGGCCTCCTCGCGGGGCAGCACCGCGGCCCCCACCACGAAGCTCGCGTAGTACAGCGACCCGACGCCGCGAACGCCGAAGAACGCCACGAACGCCCGCTCCCGCAGCGGCATGCGGGTGCCGATCAGGCCGATCAGCCCCGCCGCCGGCCGGATGACGAGCACGACGAGGGCGATCAGGACCCACCCCGACACGCCGGGCACGGCCAGGCCGTCGAACGTCAGCGACGACGCGACGAGCAGGACGACCGCCAGCTCGCCGAAGCGCTCGAAGACGGAGGCGCCGCGGTGCGCGCCCTCGTGCATCTCGTGGCCGCGCTCGTAGGCGCGGAAGCCGATCCCGGCGACGAACGCGGCGACGAACCCGTACGCGTCGACGACCTCGGTCACCCCGTAGACCGTGAGCACGACCCCGAGCGAGACCCACGCGTCGAAGTACTCGCGCATGTAGCCGCGGTCGCGGATCCGACGGACGAGCGCCGCCGCGCCCCACCCGAGGGTGCCGCCGACCACGACGCCGAGCCCCAGGCCCCACAGCACGTCGGCCGCCGCCCACGTCAGGACGCCGCCGTCGTCGCCGTGGTGGGCGACGAGCAGGCCGGCCATGATGAACGGGAACGCCAGCCCGTCGTTGAACCCCGCCTCGGCGGTGAGCGCGAAGCTCGCGTCCTCGTCGTCCGGCTCGCCGGGCGGCCCGATGCCCAGGTCGCCGGCCAGCACCGGGTCGGTCGGCGAGACGGCCGCGCCGAGCACGATCGCCGCGCCGAGCGAGAGGCCCATCGCGGTGGCGCCGAACACGGCGATCGCCGCGATCGTCAGCGGCATCGCGACGAGCAGCAGCCGGGCCGCGTGCGTCCACGCTCGCCAGTGCAACGGCCGGTCGACCGCCAGCCCCGTGCCGAAGAGCGCGATGATCACCGCCACCTCGGTCAGGTGCTCGACGACCGACGCGTCCGCGATCGGATCGAGCGGCGTCCCGCCGACGAGCGGGATCGCGACCGCGGCGAGCAGACCGACGCCCAGGTAGACGAGGGCGGACGTGTAGGTGCGGCCGCCCTGGTTGCTCAGCGCGACCGTGGCGACGAGCACGCCGATCCCCGCGAGCAGGTAGACCAGCACGCCGATCTCGCCCGGGTGGAACCCGGGCTCGGACGCCAGCGGCGCGATCGGCGTGGACAGGGCGGCAGGGAGCGGCGGCACCGGGGCCCGGATACCCGCGGCGGGCTCGCGCCATCCGGCGGCGGCCCGTCCGCCCGGCGCGTCCGGCATCGTGTGGCGGATGCGCACGATGATCGTCGGGGCCGGAGAGGTCGGCTGGTCGCTCGCCGGCCGGCTCTCGCGCGAGGGCCACGAGGTCGTGGTGCTCGACCAGGACCGCGACCTGCTCGTGCGCCGCACCCGGGCCGGCCTGGACGTCCGCCTGGAGCGCGCCGACGCCGCGAGCCCGCGCGACCTGGCCGCGCAGGGCGCCGGCGACTTCGACCTGTTCGTCGCCGTCACCGCGAGCGACGCGACCAACCTCCTCTCGTGCCTGCTGGCGCGCGAGCAGGGCGCGGGCCGCACGATGGCGCGCGTGCGCGACGCCGACTACTACCCCGAGGGCGAGGACACCGCCAGCGGCGTGCTGGGCATCGACCTGCTCGTCTCCCCCGAGCTCGCGGCCGTGGGCGACCTGGAGTCCGCGCTGCGGGTGCGCGGGGCCGTGCGCGTCGAGTCGTTCGCCGACGAGCGCCTGTCGCTGGCCGAGTGCCTGGTCACCGACGCCTCCCCCGCCGCGCGGCGCGCCGTCTCGACCCGTCCGCACGCCACCCACTCCAAGGTCGGCGCGCTGCTGCGCGACGGCCGCGTGCACCTGGCGACGAAGGACACCACCCCGCTGCCGGGCGACCACCTGGTCATCGTCGCGCCGCGCGAGCAGCTGAAGGAGGCCTGCCGCGAGATCGACCCGAACGCGCGCAAGGTCGACCGCGTCGCCGTCTTCGGCGCGGGGCTGATCGGCGTCGGCCTGGCCCAGCGCCTGGCGGCCCACGGCCGCGAGGTCGTGCTGCTCGAGCCGGACGAGCGCCGCGCCCGCGACGCCGCCGAGGTCCTCGACGACCGGGCCATCCAGGTGCTGTGGGAGGAGGGGGCGTCCGAGGCCGCGATGCGCGAGGCCGGCGTCGACGCCTGCGACGCGTTCGTCTCGTGCGCCGCCGACGACCGCGCCACGCTGCTCGCCTGCACGCACGCGGACCGCCTGGACGTCGGGCTGGTCCTCGCCGTCCTCTCGCGCGAGGAGTTCGCGCCGCTGGCCGAGGCGCTGGGCGTCGACGGCATCGTCGCCCCGCGCCTGGCCGCCGCCGAGCGCATCATCCGCACGTCGCGCGGCAGCGGCGCGCAGAAGAGCACGCTGATCGCCGACGGGCTCGAGGCCCTCGAGTACCGCATCGCGCCCGGCACGAAGCTCTGCGGCCGGCCGGTCGCGGCGTCGCTGCCGCACGACACCGCGCTGACGGCGCTCGTCCGCCGCGACGACGTCCTGTACCCCGGCCAGGTGGACCGCTACGAGCCGGGGGACATCGCCCTCGTGCTCGCGACGGGCCACGGCGGGCAGAAGCTCGGCGCGGCGCTCGAAGGGTGAGCGCCATCGCCCGCACCCTGCCGGCGTTCCGAGGGCCGCGCCTGGGCGCCCGCGTCGGTCCGCTGACGCGCCGCGCGCTGACGGCGGCCAGCCTGGCGCTCGCGCTCGCGGCGCTCGTCTGCACGGTCACCGGCCTGATCGAGGGACGGGCCGCCGGGGCCTTCGCGATCACCGCCGCCGTGGCCGGCGTGCTCGCGGCGCTCCTCTCCCGCACCTGGGTGGGCCGCGCGATGCCCTCCCCCACCGGCCGCGACGGGCTGATGGCCGCCGGGCTGACGTGGACGCTGACGAGCCTCTTCGCGGGGCTGCCGCTGCTCCTGAGCGGCGCGACGCCGCGCCTGGCCGAGGCGATCTTCGAGGGCACCAGCGGCATCACGACGACCGGCGCGACCGCGCTGCTCGACGTCGACGGCCAGCCCCACGCCGTCCTGCTCTGGCGCTCGCTGACCCACTGGATCGGCGGCGTCGGACTGGTCGTCCTGCTCGTCGCGATCGCGCCGGCGGCGGGCGGCGCGGCCCGCCGGGTGCTGCTCGGCGAGGCCAGCCGCGCGACGGAGGAGACGGTGGCGCCGCAGATGCGCGACACCGTGCGGATCACCGCCCTGATCTACCTGACGGTGACGCTGATCGCCCTCCTGGCGCTGCTGGCCGTCGGGCTGAGCCCGTGGGAGGCCGTCAACCACGCGATGTCCGTCGCCTCGACCGGCGGCTTCTCCACGCGCACCGCGTCCGCGGGCGCGTTCGACTCCCCCGGCGTCGAGGTCGTGCTGACCGCGCTGATGCTGGCGTCGGGCGTCTCCTACGTCATCTGGTGGCGCCTGGTGACGCGCCGCGGGCTGGGCGTCCACGGGCCCGAGCTGCGCGCCTACGTGCTCTTCGTGCTGGCGGTCGGCGTGCTGCTCGTGGTCGGCGCGAACGGCAGCGAGGCGCCCGGCACGGTCCTCGACGGCATCTTCACCGCCGCCTCGATCACGACGGGCACGGGCTTCACCACCGCGGACCCCGACCTGTGGGGCGACGAGGCGCGGCTGCTCGTCCTGATCGCGACGGCGTCCGGCGCGATGGTCGGGTCGACCACCGGCGGCTTCAAGGTGCGGCGCTGGATGACGATCTTCGGCGGCGTGCGGGCCGAGGTGCAGCGCCAGATCACGCCGCAGCGCATCGTGGTCGTGCGGATCGGGCGCCAGCCCGTCTCGGACGACGCCGTCCGCGCCGCCTTCGGCTTCATGGCCGTCGCGTTCGTGGCGCTGACGGCGGGCACGGCGCTGCTGGCCGCGTGCGGCTTCGACCTGCTCTCGGCGTTCTCCGGCACGGCGGCGTGCATGTTCAACGTCGGTCCGGCGCTCGGCGCGCTCGGCGGGGCCGAGTCCTACGCCGCGGTGCCCGACGGCGGCCTGCTCGGCCTGAGCTTCCTCATGCTGCTCGGCCGCCTGGAGCTGTTCACCGTGCTCGCGCTGTTCACGCGCGGGCTCTGGCGCGCGCGCTGACCCCGACGGCCGGCGGGGGCGGGACGGCGTCCACGCCGCACGTCGTCTTCGGGTACCCTAAGTTCGGGTGCCCGAAGACCTTGGGTCGGCCTGCGTCGACCCCAACCGGAGTCCGCCGTGCCGTCACCCAGCCGCGTCCCCTTCGTCCTGCTCGTCGCGCTCGCCGCCGCCGGCGCCGCCGCCCCGGCCGCCACGGCCGCCGGGACCGACGACCGCAGCGTCGTCGTCTCGCGCGGCGACGACGCATCCCCGGCGCGCGCGCCGTTCGGCGACGCCCAGAGCACGGCGCCCGCGATGAGCGCGGACGGGCGGCGCGTGGCCTTCCTGTCGCGGGCGCGGAACCTGGCGCCCGGGGCCGTCAGCGGCACCGTCGACCTGCTCTACGTCCGCGACCTGCAGCGCGGGACGACGCGGCGGATCAGCACGCGCTGCACCACCGAAGGGTGCGCGCCCGCGACCCAGCGCGCCACCGCCCCGCGGATCAGCGCGGACGGCCGCTACGTCGTCTTCCGCACGAACGAGGGCCTGGTGCCCGCGGACACGGACGGCACGGCCGACGTCTACCGGTACGACGTCGAGACGGGGACGAACGAGCTCGTCACGGACGGGACCGTGGACGACGTCGGCGGCGCGGCCTCGACGCTCGCCGTCAGCGGCGACGGCCGGCTGGTCGCCTACGTCACCCAGCTCGTGCCCGGCGCGGCCGCGCTCGGGGCGTACGCCCACGCGGTCGTGCGGGACCTGGACCGGCCGCTCGGCGCGGCGGGCGCGCAGCGGCTGCTGGACGCCCGCCCGGACGGCGGCCCGGCGGACTACTCGGCGCAGAGCGTCGCGCTCAGCGCCGACGGACGCACCGCGGTCTTCTCGAGCCGCGCGGGCGACCTCGACGGCCTGGCGGACACGACGCGGGAACCCTCCGACCGCCCGAACGGCGTGTTCGCGGTGGACCTGCGCGAGGAGGCGTCGCGACCGCGCCGCGTGTCGGTCGGGCCCGACGGCCGGCCGTACGACGCCGGCTTCGCCGGGGCGGCCGCCGCGCAGGCGCTGAGCGCCGACGGCACCCGGATCCTCGTCGGCAGCAGCGACCCGGGCACCGCCCGGCTGGCGGGCGTGCCCGAGGCGCACGCGGACGACCAGCAGGTCTACGTCCTGGACCCGGCCGACGGCACGCTGCGCGCCGTGGTCGTCGACGAGGCGGGGCGTCCCGCGGGGTCGGCCTACGCGGCGGCGCTGTCGGCGGACGGGACGAAGGTCGCGTTCGTCGCCCCCGCGGACCTGCGCCCGCTCGACGCCGACGCCGGCGCCACGCACGACCAGGTCTTCGTGCGCGACCTGCTCGGCCCGCGGATCGAGCGCGCCACGCTCGGCGCCGCCGAGGAGACCACCGACGCGGCGGCCACCGCCCCGCAGATCAGCGGCGACGGGCGGTACGTCGCGTTCGTCTCCGCCGCCACTCGCCTGACGCCCGCCGGGACCTGGGGCACCCAGGTCTTCCGCCGCGACACGCGCGCCCCGGACCCCGCCGCCCCGGCCGGTCTGGATGCGCCCGCACCCGTCGCCGCCGGGCCGCTCGAGACCGTGACGACCGTCGTGGCGCCGGTGCCGCCCACGGCGGCCCGCGCGGCGACGCTGACCGCCGGCACGCTCGACCTGCGCCGCCGCGCCGCGGCGCCGGCCGCCCGGGCCCTGCGCGCCGCCGGCGTGCGGGTGACCGCCACGCGGCCCGCGACGACGCGGGGCGGGCGCGTCCGGCTGACCGTCCGCGGCGGCCGGATCGGGACGCTCGCGCGGGCCGACGCCGCGGGCGCCGTCGTCCTGCGCCGCACGGCCGGCGGACGCACCCGGCGGGTCGTGCTGCGCGACGTGCGCGCCGAGGTCGGCACGCGCGTGCGCGTCACCGCCCGCGTCGGGACGGAGCGCCTGACGGTCTTCACCGCCACGGGCGTGCGCGGTCGCGTGGTCAACCCGTGGTCCGGCCGGGCGGCGCTCCGCACCGCCACGCTGCGCCTGACCGCGACCGCGACGCGCGAGCTGCGCGCCCGGCTGGGCACCACCCGCCTGCGCGCGGGGCGCTACGGCACCGTCGCGCTGCGCGCCCGCAGCACCGCCCGGCGGGCCGGGACCGCCGGCACCCCGGGGGCGACCGTCACCACCACGGCCCCGACGGCGGCGGCCGCACCGGGCGCGCCCGCGTCCGACGGCGGGCCGGTGCGCGAGATCGGCACGCTCTCCTGGGGGTTCCAGTCGTCGTTCCGCCGCTACGTGCGCGGCGGCGACGGCCAGCCGCCGCTCGAGGCCGGGGACGGCGCGCGGTACGTCGCGGCCGAGGACACGTTCCGCTTCGCCGCCACGGAGTCGACGTACGACCCCGCGACCCGTACGGGACGGATCGCCGCGCGCGGCTGGATCCGCTTCAACTACCCCGGGCACTTCTTCTTCATCACCGTGCAGGACCCGACCCTGCTGCTGGACGGGGACGTCGGCACGCTCGAGGGCGCCGTCCGCTCGGACCTGTTCGGCAAGCCCGGGACGCTGGCGCGCACGCGGATCGCGACGCTCGACCTGCGGACCGCCGGGCGCGCGACGGCGGGCGGCGCGGTGTCGCTGTCCGGCGTCGTGCCGACGCTGGTGGAGGAGGCGGTCCCGAGCTTCGGCGGGTTCTGGCGGGCCGGCCAGGTCCTCGACCCGATCGCGGTGACGCTCGACGCCCGCTGACCGGCGGCGCCTGCCCGGCATCCCGTCGTCCGCGTCGGCGCCGGCCCGGGCGGGCGCTCGCCGGGCCGCCGCTACGCGTGCCGGGCGACGCGCACGCCCGTCGGCGCGGCGCCGCGGTCGGCGCCCGCGCCGTGCCGTCGCGCGGCCGCGCGGTACGCCCACGCGGCGCCCGCGGCGGCCAGCAGGGCCGACGCCCCGCCGACGGCCATGCCGACCCGCGGCCCGGCCGCGCCGGCGATCCAGCCGACGAGCGGCGCCCCGATCGGCGTCGAGCCGAGGAAGACGAGCGAGTAGAGCGCCATGACGCGGCCGCGCATCGCGGGGTCGACCTGCAGCTGCAGCGTCGAGTTCACGCCGGCCGAGAACGTCACGGACGCCATGCCGAGGAGGACAAGCGGGACGATCTGCAGCCCGAGCGTCGGGGCGAACGCGGCGGCGAGCTGGAAGGCGCCGAACAGGGTGGCGGCCCCGACGAGCAGCCGGGGGCGGATCTCGCGGCGGTTGCCGGCCACGAGCGCCCCTACGACGGACCCGACGGCCATCGTCATCGTCAGCACGGTGAACGTGGTGGCGGTGCCGCGCCACGTGTCGTGCGCCATCAGCGGCAGGACGATCTGGAAGTTGTAGGCCAGCAGGCCGACGACGCTCATCATCCCCAGCGGGATGAGCAGGTGCGGGCGCCCCGCGACGTAGCGCAGCCCCTCGCGCAGCGCGCCCGGCTCGCGGCCGCGGCGCGGCGCGGTACCCATCGCGTCGGGGTCCAGCCGCCACAGCGCGACGATCATCGCGACGAACGAGAGCGCGTCGACGACGAAGCACCAGGCGATGCCCACGACGGCGATCAGCGCGCCGGCGATGCCCGGCCCGATGATGCGCGCCGACTGGATGACGACGCTGTTGAGCGCCACCGCGTTGACGACCCGGTCCGGCCCGACGAGCTCGATCGGCAGGGCCTGCCGGGCGGGGTTGTCGATCGCCATGGCGGTCCCGCGCAGGAAGACCATCGCGTAGATGACCGCCGGGGTCACGACGCCGGCGAACGTCGTCGCGGCGAGCACGAGCGCGGGGACCGTCAGCCCGACCTGGGTGGCGATGAGCAGCCGCCGCTTGTCGACGCGGTCGGCGAGCAGGCCGCCCCAGGCGCCGAAGAGCATGAGCGGGAGGAACTGCAGCGCTGCGGTCAGCCCGACGGCGAGGCCGTCGCCGGTGAGCTTGACCATCAGCCACATCGAGGCGACGTTCTGGATCCAGTTGCCGCTGACGGAGACGACCTGGCCGGCGAAGTAGCGCCGGTAGTTCGGGACGTGCAGGGAGTCGAAGGTGCGGTGGAGCGCGCGGGTCAAGGGCGGGCGTCCTCCTCGGGGTCGGGGTCCTCGAGCAGCCGCTCGAGCAGGGTGGCCGCGCGGTCCAGCACCGCGCGCTCGTCGTCGCCCAGGGCCTCCAGGCGCCGCGCGAGGAACGCGTCCTTCTGCGAGCGGACCTCCTCCAGGTGGCGCGTGCCGTCCGGCGTGGTGCGGACGAGGCAGGAGCGGCGGTCGTGCGGATCGGGCTCGCGGACGACGAGCCCCTCGTCCTCCAGGCGGGCCAGCATCCGGGTGACGGAGGGGCGCTGGACGCCCTCGCGCGCGGCGACCTCGCTCGGGGTGAGCGGACCGTGGCGGTCGATGGTGGCCAGCGCGCCGCCGAGCGAGGGGCCCAGCGTGCCCGTGGTCTCCTGGCGCAGGCGGCGCGCGGAGCGGGCGATCACCAGCCGCAGGTGGGCGGCCAGGTCCGGGGCGGTGGGCACGGCGGCCGGAGACGCAGAAGTCGTTCGCACAGGTAATTAGTGTAGCGAACTTTCCGCCTCCGGACAGGGGCTGGCGACCCGGCCGAGGGGGCCGGGCCGCACGAGGGGACACGACGGCGCCGCGGCCGGGCCGCGGCGGAGCTAGTGCTGCCCGCGCCGGACGGCGCGCCAGGCGCGCCGCCCCCAGCCGCCGGTGGCCTGCCGCTCCGCGGCGCGCACCAGCCGGCGCTCGAGCTCGTCGACGTAGTGCTGCATCGGGACGGGGTCCCCGGCCTCGGGCGTGGCCGGGACGGGCGGCAGGATCTCGGCGGAGCGGGCCGGGGCGGGGCCGGCGGGACGGGGCGGCTCCGGGCGCCGCCGCGGCGTGACGCGGATCCAGGGATCGGCGGCCATGTCGGCGCTCATGCGGCGTGCATCCGCGTCCGGCGGGGGCGGTAGGCGAGGACGTCGAGGACGTCGTGCTCGCTCCCGGGCAGGGCGTCGTACTCCGCCCGGTCGCGGTCGTCGAGCGGGATGGGCGCGTCGCCCAGGCGGCGGACCGCGGCGGTGCCGTCGGCCTCCTGCCGGAAGCTGAGCTTGCAGGTGGCGATGGCGTGCAGCCACGAGGCGGCCGACGGCCGGTCGGAACGGAAGCGGTATCGGTCCTCGAGCGCCGCCGCGAAGGTCTCGGCGGTGAGCTCGCCCGCCTTCGCCGCGTCCACGCCCCGGCGGGCGTAGAAGGCCAGCA
This sequence comes from Patulibacter sp. SYSU D01012, assembly GCF_017916475.1. Lineage (GTDB taxonomy): Bacteria > Actinomycetota > Thermoleophilia > Solirubrobacterales > Solirubrobacteraceae > Patulibacter. The sequence continues at coordinate 1,085,252 of NZ_JAFMTB010000001.1, read as the reverse complement.
CGCTCGTCGCATGTCGGCGGTAGAAGACGGCGAACGACTCGCCGGGCCGCTCGCGGTCGGCCAGGAGGCGCCGATCGTCCCACGTGCGCATCTCGTTCATGGCCCCCTCTTCGCACGAGGGCCCCTCCGTGTGACCGCTCGATTGCGAAATCGACTCACGGTCGACCCCCGCGCGCGCCCATTCGTCGAGAGCGCCCCGCGCGTGACGGGCTGGACGTACGGTCACGTCCCCCTCCACGGACGTCCCCCTCCAAACGACAGAAGGACAACGATGCGTGCCACCCTTCCGCGGCCGGCCCTCCGGCTCGCGGCCACCCTCGGCGCTCTGCTCGCGCTGCTGCTGATCGCGGCGGCACCGCGCGCGCAGGCGGCCAACGACCAGTGGAGCTGCACCCTGTACAGCGGCTGGTACTGCGGCAGCGACCCGCACTCCCTGCGGAGCTCCTCCATCTACAGCTCGCTCGGCCTGAAGGTCGGCGCCGGCGCGAGCCGCACCGGCAGCGCGAGCGATCTGTACGGCGATTGGGCCATCTCGTACGGGTACGCCTGCCGTTCCCTGTCCGGCAACACCGTGCTGTACCCGCTCGTGGTGAACGCCTCGACGGCCGGCAGCTGGTTCGTCGCGGCGTCCACCTACGGCTCCGGAGCGGACTCGTGCTGAGCCGCCGTCGCACCCTCTCCGTCGCGGCCGCCCTGGCCGTCACCGCGGGCCTCGGCGTCGCGGGCTCCTCCGCCGTCGCGGGCGACGAGGCCGCCGCGCCGGTCGCCGCGCCCACGAGCCCCGCCGCCACCGCGCCGGCGCCGATCGGCGCCGTGCAGCCGGACCAGGCTGAGACCCTCCAGGCGCTGCGCCGGCCACAGCGCGCCTCCGACGCCATCCCGGCGGACGTGGCCGCCGCCGCCGCGAGCCCGGCGAAGTTCGGGCGCAACCCCGACCTGGCGCGCGCGATCTCGACGCCGACCGGCAAGGGCTGGATCGTCCCGGGCGACGACACCGTCTGCGTCGTCGTCCCCGACCCGGTGGACGGCTACGGCACGTCGTGCTCGCCCACCGACACCGTCGCCGCGACGGGCCTGACCCTGACGATGGTCGGCAAGGACGCCACGAAGGCCGTCACCGTCGTCCCCGACGGCGCCGAGGTCGTGGCCACGGAGCCCGACGGCGACCGCCGCGCGCTGCGGCCCGACGCCTCCGGCGTCGTCGCCGTGAGCGACGCCCAGGCCGACAAGGTCACCGTCGTCACCGACGAGGCCCGGCGCAGCACGCCGCTCCCGTCGGCCGACGAGGTCGCGGAAGGCGTGCGATAGCGGCGCCGCGTCACCCGGTCCGGGGCCCTCGTCGGCCCCGGACTGGGACGATCGGCCGGGTGGCCGGTCACAACTCGCGCCCCCCGCGCGAAGAACAGCCGTGAACCGAGAACGGCACCGCAGCGACGAGGAGCTCGTCGCCGAGAGGCGCCACGAACGCTCGACTGCGGCGTTCGGCGAGTTCTACGCGCGCTACGAGCCGGCGGTGCTGGCGTACCACCGGCGCCGCGTGAGCTCGGCCGAGCTCGCCGCCGACCTGACGGCGGAGACGTTCGCGCGGGCCCTCGCGGGCCGTTCGCGGTTCAGGCCCGACCGCGGCAACGCCGCGGGCTGGCTGTTCGGCATCGCCCACCACGTCCTCGTCGACAGCGTTCGGCGGGGCACGGTGGAGCAACGGGCACGGGAGAAGCTGGGGATGACGCGCATCGAGCTCGACGACGAGGACCTGGTCCGGATCGACGACCTGGGCAGCGACGACCACCTGCGGCACGCGCTGGACGCGCTGCCCGAGGAGCAGCGCGAGGCGATCGTCGCGCGCTACGTGCACGAGGAGTCGTACGACGAGACGGCGGCGCGCCTGCGCACGTCGTCCAGCGTCGTCCGCAAGCGCGTCAGCCGGGGTCTCTCCCGTCTGCGCGACCACATGGGAGGAGCGGCATGATCCAGCTGCCGCAGCTGCAGGAGAGTCTCCTGCTGGCCAACGACCGTCTGATCGAGCGCGCGCAGCGGCGCGCTCGCCGCTTCCGCCTGGGGCTCTTCACGAGCGTGGCGGTCGTCGGGGCCAGCGGCGTCGCCGTCGGCGCGGGAGCCCTCTGGGGCCCGATCCTCGGCCACGAGGACGGCAACCGTCCGACGTCGAGCGCGACGCCGGCGCCCAGCGCCCAGGTCCAGCTGCTCTCCGTCCTCCGGCGTCCGCAGACGGCGGCCGACCGCGGCCCGGACGCCCGAGCCGTCCTGCGCGCGGCGACGGCCCGCTACGGCGGCCTGCGCACCGACACGGTCCGGCGCGTCGGCACCCTCCCCGACGGGCGCTCGATCGTCCTCCTGTCGGTCGAGCGTCTCGCGCCGCGCGTCGACGCCGCGCCGCAGGCCCAGCGCGACGCCCTGTGCCTGTACCTCGTCCGGCGCACCACCGTCAGCCAGAGCAACTGCGTGTCGGTCGGGGCCGTCGAACAGGGGCGGGCCTCGTTGATCACGGCCGACGCGGCGGCCGCCGTCGTCCCCGACGGCGTCAGCGCCGTCCGGATCCAGCTCCGCTCAGGGGGTACCCGCGACGTGCCGGTGAAGGACAATGCGTTCGTCGCCGACACGTCGGACCTCGCGCCGGCGTCGCCGGTCGCCCGCTGGCTCGGCGCGGACGGACGGGTGCTGCCCAAGGGCACCGACGTCGCGGGTGCACCCATCCCGGCCGCAGCGCCCGGCTGGCACGTCTGCGCCGACAAGTACACCGTGCCGGAGGACGTGCCCTGCGGCCCGCAGGCCCGACGCTGGCGCCCGGCCCCGGGCCAGGCCGGGCCGCTCCCGCCGGCGCAGAACTGAGGCCCGGCGGAGGCCACCGGCCCCCGCCCGGGTCCCGCCCGCCACGAGACCGCGTCGGCGCGTCCGGCCCCCCCGACGCAGGTCTGAGCGGGGCCGCGGTCCGCGGCGGCCGCGGACCGGCGTCCGCAAGCCGCGCCGCCCTACACCGGGCCGGCGTCCCAGGGCTCGCGCAGGCGCTCCGTCGTCCACCCCGGGTCGGGGGCGAGGATGAAGGCGGCCTCGGCCGACGTGCGCGCGAAGACCTCGGGGTCGCCCGCGTCGGCGCCGCAGGCGACGCCCCACGAGTCCACGCCGGCCACGAGCGTGCGCCCGGCGCGCGTACGCACGAGCAGCGGCGCGCCGCTGTCGCCGTTGCAGCCGGACGCGTACGGCTGGTGGCCGTCCGGGTCCTGCGTGCAGAGCATGACCCGTCGCCGGTACTGGGCGCCCTGCTCCTCGCCGGCGCGTTCCAGCTCGGCGCGGCACGTGGCGTCGTCGCGGACGACCACGTCGGCGCGGCGCAGGCGGCCGAAGCGGTCGGGGCGGCGCGGGTCCGCGGTGCCGTAGCCGACGAGCACGCCGGTGGCGCCGGCGCGGAGGGCGCGGCGCGAGACGCCGAGCGGCGCGACGTCCGGCACCGGCCGGTCCAGTCCGACGAGGGCCACGTCGCGGTACGGCTCCGCCGGAATCGTGGGCAGCAGGTACCGGAAGCGCGGGTGCCGCGCGACCCGTGTGGCGACGTACGGCGTGGCGGCGTCGCCGATCCGCACGCGGGTGCGGCCCGGGTCGACGTGGCTGGCGCAGTGGCCGGCCGTCAGCAGCCGGTCGGGGGCCACGAGCGTGGCGGTGCAGGCGCGGCCCAGGGTGACGACCGCCGGGTAGTCCTCGCGCGGGACGTCCGTGCCGCCCACGACCGCGCGGGCGGGCGCCGGCAGGGCGACCGCCGCGAGGAGCGCGGCCGCGGCCACGCCGAGAGGCCTGGGAGCCGCCACCGACACCCCACGAGCGTAGTGCCCGCCCCGGCGGCGGGCGCCGGTCGCGAGGACGGTCCCCGGGCCGCACGGGCGCCGGAGGGCGTACCTGCCCCGTACGCGCGTGTCAAGGCACCGGCGGGTACGGGGAGCCGTATCCCTATCCTTCCCCGTCGCATGCCTTCTGCGCGTCAAGACCTCCGCACCGTCGCCATCGTCGCCCACGTCGACCACGGGAAGACGACCCTCGTCGACGCGATGCTCCGCCAGTCCGGCGCGCTGCACCGCGGCGAGGACGCCGACCGGATCATGGACTCCGACGACCAGGAGCGCGAGCGCGGCATCACGATCCTGGCCAAGCACACCGTCATCCAGTGGCGGGACACGACCGTCACGATCGTCGACACCCCCGGCCACGCCGACTTCGGCGGCGAGGTCGAGCGCGGCCTGGCGCTCGTCGACGGCGTCGTCCTGCTCGTCGACGCGGCGGAGGGCCCCCTGCCGCAGACCCGCTTCGTGCTGCGCAAGGCGCTCGAGGCCGACCTGCCGGTGATCCTCGTCGTCAACAAGATCGACCGCCCGGACGCCCAGATCGACGAGGTCGTCTCGCAGGTCGAGGAGCTGTTCCTCGAGCTCGACGCGAAGGACCACCAGCTCGAGTTCCCCGTCTACTACGCGATCGGCCGCGAGGGCCGCGCGGGCATCCGCCCGGACGAGCTCGGCGAGGACCTGTCCGAGCTGCTCGACGGCATCCTCGAGGCGATCCCCGCCCCGACGTACGACCCCGACCATCCGCTGCAGGCGCAGGTCGGCAACCTCGACGCCTCCCCGTACCTGGGTCGCCTGGCGATCTCGAAGATCAGCCACGGCACGCTGAAGCGCGGCGACCAGGTGCTGTGGGTCAAGCGCGACGGCACGCAGACGAAGGCGAAGGTCGGCGAGCTGTTCAAGACGCAGGGCCTGGAGCGCGTGCCGGCCGACGAGATCGGCCCGGGCGAGATCGCGGCGATCGCCGGCTTCCCCGACATCGAGCTCGGCGACACGCTGACGAGCATCGAGGACCCCCGTCCGCTGCCCCCGATCACCGTCGACGAGCCCTCCCTCGCAATGACGATCGGCGTGAACACCTCGCCGATGGCGGGCCGCGAGGGCGACAAGCTGACGGCGCGCATGATCGAGGCGCGCCTGCAGCAGGAGCTCATCGGCAACGTGTCGCTGAAGGTCGAGCCGACGGACCGCCCGGACACCTGGGAGGTCCACGGCCGCGGCGAGCTGCAGCTGGCCGTGCTCGTCGAGAACATGCGCCGCGAGGGCTTCGAGCTGACCGTCGGCAAGCCGCGCGTCCTGGTCCGCACGGGCGAGGACGGCAAGCGCGAGGAGCCGTACGAGCGCGTCACCATCGACACGCCCGAGGAGCACCTGGGGGCGATCACGCAGCTCATGGCCGAGCGCAAGGGCCAGATGCTGAACATGGGCGGCCACGGGTCGGGCTGGGTCCGCATGGACTTCCGCGTCCCCGCGCGCGGCCTGATCGGCGTCCGCACCGAGTTCCTCACCACGACCCGCGGCGCGGGCATGATGCACTCGATCTTCGACGGCTGGGACGCCTGGGCCGGCGACATCCGCTCCCGCCAGTCCGGCTCGATGGTCAACGACCGCTCCGGCAAGATCACCGGCTACGCCGTCATCTCGATGCAGGACCGCGGCGTGCTCTTCGTCTCCGTCGGCGACGAGGTCTACGAGGGCTCGGTCATCGGCGAGAACAAGCGCGCCGAGGATCTGGACGTCAACGCCGTCCGCGAGCGCAAGGTCACGAACATCCGCTCCGCCACGTCGGAGGAGCTCGTGAAGATCGTGCCGCCGCGCGAGATGACGCTCGACCAGGCGCTCGAGTTCATCGCCGACGACGAGTGCGTCGAGGTGACGCCGAAGAACGTCCGCCTGCGCAAGAACATCCTGAACACCACCGAGCGTCAGAAGGCGCAGAAGCAGAAGAAGCGCGGGGACGCCCCGAAGGGCTGAGCCGCCGGCCGGCCGCGGCCTCCTCACCGCGCGCCGAACCGCAGCTCGACCCGCCGGTTGCGCGCCCGCGCCTCCGGCACGTCGTCGCCGCCCGCCGTGGTCTCCGCCGCCAGTGGCGCGGCGGCGCCTCGTCCGGACGCGACGACCCGGACCGCCGTCGGCAGCCGCCCCCGCAGGGCGGCGGCGACCGCTCGCGCCCGGCGCAGCGACAGGCGCCGGTTGTACGCGTCGCCGCCCACCCCGTCGGTGTGCCCGATCACCCGCAGCGTGCCGGCCCCGTGCGCGAGACGGCCGGCCAGGCGCAGGACGCTGCGGCGGCCCGGCCCCCGCAGCGTCGCGCGGTCGAAGTCGAAGAGCACGTCGCTCGCGATGCTCGTGCCCGCGCCGCGGCGCTCCTGCAGCGGGACGACGGACGCAGCCGCGTCGAGCGGTCGCACCGGCAGCACGAGCGGCACCACGTCCGCTGCGGCCGCCGGCCCCGCGCCCGTCGCGAGCACGGCGACGCACGCGACGGCGACGGCTCGGCCGCGCCGGCGCCTCATCGGCGGACCACCGGGATCTCGCGGAAGATGGGCCAGTTGCCGACCTGCACGTCCATCGTGCGGACGTCCGCGGGCGGCGCCGCGAACACCCAGCTGGCCTCGATGGCCTGCCCGTCCGGCACCTTGCCCGCGTAGTTCATGGTCGCGACGCTCTCGCCCTCGCTGTCCTCGAGCGGCAGGTGGCGGCGCAGGTGCTCGACGTCGATGAGCTGGGCGGCGACCCCGGCGGTCGAGGGCCCGGGGTTGAGGTCCCAGAGCGTCGGGGCGCCGCCCGTGGCGGCCTCCGCATCGCCCCAGCCGTGCGGGACGGCCGCCACCCGCAGCGTCGCGGTGCGGCCGCGGACGACCAGCGACCGGATCGTCAGGTCCACCGTGACCCGGCGGTCGCGGGCGTCCGCCGGCTGCGCGCCGGCCACGCGGCGGCGGGCGACCGCGCCCCGGTCGTCGCCGCCGCCGGCCCAGGCGGCGGGCGCGACGGCCCCGCCGCCGTCCGGCGGCCTGCCGTCGGCGGTCGCGGCACCCCGCGCGGCCGACGCGGAGGGTGCCTCGTCGTCTCCGCCGCAGCCCGTCGCGGCCAGCGCGGCGGCGAGCAGCAGCGGTGCGAGGAGGCGGGGGCGGACGGCTGCGGGGACCATGCCGGCGACGCTACGGACGCCCTCGTGCCGCGTGGGCGGCGAACTGTGCCGAACCTGTGCCGGATCTGCGACGGCTCCGTGCCGCGCGTCGGACCGTCGGCAGGGCGGCGCTACGCTCGGCACGTGCCCTCGGTTCCGGACGACGACCGCATCCGCGCGACGATCGACGCGCTGCTCGGCGCCCGACGTCCCGGCGCGACGATCTGCCCGTCCGACGCCGCTCGCGCGCTGCGGCCCGACGGGGACTGGCGTGCCCTGATGGACGACGTGCGCCGCGTGGCGGCCGCCGAGCACGACGCCGGGCGTCTCGAGGTCCGCCAGGGTGGCGCACGCGTCGAGCCGGCCACGGCCCGCGGTCCGATACGCCTGGGCAGACCGTGAGCGCGTGGCCGCCTCGCGCCTGCCCGTCGCCCTGACGCCGAAGCGTCGTCGCGCGCTCAAGCGCGGGGGCGCCGGACTCAGTAGCCGGCGGGCGGCGCGCCGCCCGGGGGCGGCGGGGTGCGCCGCGACGCGTTCATCATCAGGAGCAGGCCGATCACGAGGCCGATCACCCCGACGACCATGAGGATGACGCCGACGGTCTGCAGATCGACGCCGGCGACGCTCGCGGTGACCGCGAACTTGAGGATCGCGCCGACGGCGATGAGGAAGAGGCTGGTTCCGATGGTCACGACGGTCGTCCCGTGCCCGGGCCGCGGACGGCGGAAACGCCCGGTGGCGGGACGGGGTGTGGGCGGGCGGGCCTGAGCGGGAACGCGGCGGGGCGGGTCGCGCGGGCGGGGCGGGTGGGGCGCGGCGGGGCGGCCCGTTCCGGCTGAGGTCCGGATGGCGGCCCTGAGCCGGAACACGGCGGGCGGGTCGGCACGTTCCGGCTGAGGTCCGGATAGCGGCCCTGAGCCGGAACACGGCGGGCGGGTCGGCCCGTTCCGGCTGAGGTCCGGATAGCGGCCCTGAGCCGGAACACGGGCGGCCGGGGCGATCCGTTCTGTCTGAGGCCGGATGGCGGCCCTGAGCCGGAACGCGGCGGAGCGCGGCGATCCGTTCCGGCTGAGGTCCGGATAGCGACCCTGAGCCGGAACGCGGCGAGGCGCGGCGGCCCGTTCCGCCTGAGCTCCGGTTGGCGGTCCTGAGCCGGAACGCGGCGGGGCCGGGCGGCCCGTTCCGGCTGAGGTCCGGATGGCGGCCCTGGGCCGGAACGCGGCGGGGCGCAGCGGCCCGTTCCGGCTGAGGTCCGGATAGCGACCCCGAGCCGGAACGCGGCGGCGACGCCCTACCCGCGCCGCTCGTCGGCCGGCAGGTCGTCCGGCAGCGGGACGTCGGCCACGTCCTGGGGCTCGCCGTCCCAGGACGTGAAGGCCCGGGCGTCGCGCGGCTCGTGCTCGCCGTCGCCGCCGAGGGCGAGGAGCGAGACGCGCTCCGGGCCGCGGTTCACGAGCTGGCGGCGCACCGACGGCGGCACGCGCACGAGCTCCCCGGGCCCGACCTCCAGCTCGTCGCCCTCGACGACCAGCGACAGCCGCCCGTCGAGCACCAGGTACACCTCCTCCTGCCGCTCGTGCAGGTGGATCCGCATCCGCTGGCCCGGCTCGAGGACCATCTGGTTGATCCCGAAGCTCGTCACCCCGAGAGCGCGGCGCAGCCGCACGAACCGCTCCGGCGCCTCGGTCTCCAGGCGGGCCCGCGTCACGTCGTCGTCCATGCCCGCACGCTACCCCGGCCCCGGGCGCGCCGCCACCGCGCGCCCTCGTCGCCCCGCCCGACCGCGCCCCTCGCCCGCCGCTACGGCCCGCTCGTCGCCCCAACCGTCCCGGCCCCGCGCACCGCCACCGCGCCCCCTCGTCGCCCCGCCCGACCACGCCCGTCGTCCGCCGCTGCGGCCCGCTCGTCGCCCCAGCCGCCCCGGCCCCGCGCGCGCCGCCGCCGCGCCCGCTCATCGCAACGGCCGACCCCGCACGCGCCGCCACCGCGCCCGACGCGGCCCCTCGCCCGACGCCCCCGCCCTACGCCGCGGCCGGCACGTCGTCGAACGCCCGCAGGCATCGGCGCGTGGCGACGGCGACGCTGCCGGCGAGCACCTGGCCCTCCAGGTCGCGGAAGCGGGCCGCGCGGACGGCCTCCTGCAGCGCGTCCGCGGCGTCCTCGGCCCGGCGCCACGGGTCGTCCTCGCCGTCCGCCGCGCGCGCCGTCGCGCGCGCAGCGAGCACCTCGCCGAGCGCCCCGAGGGTTCGTGCGGCCGCCGCACGGACGGCGGGGTCGAGCCCGTCCCCCGCGGCGCCCGCGTCGACGAGGTCGCGCGTCAGGTCGCCGACCATGAGCGCGACCCGCTCGAGCGCGGCGGCGCGGGCGAGCGCGTGGCGGCGCGCCGTCGCCCAGCGGCGCGCCCGGGGGTTGCCCCGCCGGGCGCGCCGGACGAGCGCCGCGCTCGCGCGCAGCCGCTCGAGCGCTGGCTCCAGCTCGTCGATCGCGACCTCGGGCGCCGGGGGTTCGCCGCCGTCGTCGCCCAGGCGGGCCGCCAGCCGCTCGAGCCGCTCGGCCAGGCGCCGCCGCAGCCGCTCCGTCGCGTCCCGCAGGTCGGAGAGCTCGGTGGGCGGCAGCACGGTCAGGTTGACGAGCACGCCGACGCCGGCGCCGAGCAGCACCTGGCCGGCGTACCCGACGACGTAGTCCGTGGGGTGCTCGCCGCCGACCGTCAGGACGAACAGCGCGGCGAACGGCACCCACGAGCGCTGGGCGCCGAAGACGGGCAGCAGGCTGAGCGCCGAGCCCGCCGCGACGACGACGGCGACGGTCACGGCGGTCGTGCCGCCGACGAGCTGCACCCCGGCCGCGAGCACCGCCCCGAGCAGGATCGCGCCGACGATCTGGACGGTCGCCCGGAACGAGTCGACGAGCGACGGGTGCACGACGAGCATCGCGCCGAGGGCGGCGTAGTACGCGTACGCGGTCAGGGGCGCGGGCAGGAGGCCGCCGAGGTGCCAGGCCACGCCCGCCGCCGCGGCCGCCTTCAGCGCCTGCAGCGCAGCCCGCCGGCGCGGCGGGCCGGCGACGTCGGCCAGCCGGGCCCTCAGCGTCGCGGCCGTCGGAGGGACGTCCGTCGATCCGGTCATCCCGTCCGCCTACCCGCCGCCGGGCCGCCCCACGACCAGGACGCCCCGTCCGGGGGGGAGACGCCGAGGCGCGCCGTCCGGGCCGGCGCGGCTACTCTCCGCCGCCCTCCTGCTCGTTCTCGTAGCGGGTCGTGACGGGCTGCCGCGCCACGCGGCCGTCGGCGTAGCGGACGGTCCGGGTGACGGTGATCTGGAAGTCGCCGCCCTCGACGGGCTCGCGCGACCCCGCCTTCGCGCTCACGCGTCGCCCGCCGTTGTTGCCGTACAGGCTGACGGTCACGCCGGCGTCGTCGTAGCTCGTCCGCACGTACACCGGCGTGTCGGTGTCGTTCGTCCACTGCAGGTCGATGTCGGGGAAGTTCAGCGTCGACTCGCGGCCCGGCGGATAGCGGTCGATGTACAGGCTGTGGGCGCGGTGCGCGTCGAGCTGCAGCCCGGCGAAGTACGCCGCGTTGTACATCGTGGTCGAGAACTGCGAGACGCCGCCGCCGACGGACGGCTCGATCTTGTTGTTCGCGATGAACGGCGCCTCGACGTAGCCCTTGGCCTTCGTCCGCTGGCCCGTGATGCCGTTGAGCGAGAACTGCGCCCCCGGGGCGATGACGGTGCCGTCGACCGTCCGCGCCATCCGGCGGATGTTCGTCACGCGCGGCTGGCCCGCCACGTACGGGGTGGTGAAGGTGCCGATGAGGTACCGCGCCTTCCGCGCCTCGGCGGTCGACACCTCCGGCGCCGTCGTCTTGCGCGGCACCTTGACGGCGTGGCGGCCGTCCCGGACCGCGGCGCGGATGCGGCCGGCGAGCGCGTCGCGGTCGACGGCGCGGCCGCTGCGGGCCGGCGTCACGCGGACGCCCGCGCGCTTGGGCGACCACGAGACGCTCCCCTTGTCCGTCAGGCTGCCGGCCGTCGCGGGCGCGGAGACGCGGGCGTCGCGGGCGGCGCGGGACCAGCGGCGCTGCGCGCGGTCCAGCACGGCGCTCAGGCCGTCGCCGTCGGCGCCGAGCCGGGCGCGCCGGCCGTCCTGCAGGCTCTCGAGGGCGAGGAGCCGGGCGGTCTCCCCGGCCGTCAGCTCGAGCGTGCTGCCCGCCGCGGTCAGCCGCAGCGGCGTGCGCAGGTAGTCCTCCGCCTCGGCGGCGATCGACTCCAGGCGCCCCTGCGAGACGGCGGGGACCGTCTTCAGCGGCACGTCGACGGACGCGCTGCCGAGCGTCCGCAGCCGAGCGCGCAGGCGGCGCTCCAGCTCGGGACGGTCGACGGTCCGGCCCGGCCGCGAGGTGGTCGTCGTCACCTCGAGGCTGTCGGGGTCGACGCGCAGGGCGCCGGCGTCCGCGGCCTCGCCGACGGCCTCGTCGACCTTCGCCAGCGTCCGCGCCATGCGGCGCTCGTCGAAGGTCGCGTCGAGGGCGACGTCGCGGTGGGCCACCAGCCCGACGAGCGGGCCGACGAGCTTGCCGACGACGCCGTCCCGACCGGCGGCCACGGCCTCGCGCGCCGTCGCGCCCAGGTCGACCGCGTAGCCGGTCGCCGACGCCTTCACCGGGATCGTGCGGCCCGCGGCGCGCAGCCGCAGCGTGCGCTGCGCGGTCGCGTCCGGGCGCAGACGGCGGGCGATCTGCGCGGCGGTGGCGCCCCCCACGTCGACGCCGGCGACCCGGGTGCCCGGCAGGGCCTTGCCGTCGTGGGTCGCCCCCACCGCGAAGGACGCGACGAGCACGGCGAGCACGACCGTCAGGACGACGACGAGCGCCAGCACCGGCGCGGCCAGCGGCAGGCGACGCGGCGGCCGACCGGCGGAGCGGGCCGTCCCGGCGGGGCGGCGTCCGCCGGCGGACGCCGACGGGACCGACGGACGGCGAGGGGCGGGGCCGCGGGAGGGCCGGGGGCGACGGGGCTCGGGCATCGGGCGCCAGCAACCGTAGCCCCGCCGCCGGAGCGACGCGTCAGCCGCACGACTGGTGAAACGCGGCCTGCAGCGCGCAAGCGGCGGCCCAGCGGCAGGGACCGGCCCCGGCGCGGCGACGCGTCACCCGCGATCGCCCGCGGAACGACGAACGCCGCCGGGAGGCACCCGGGACGGTCGGAGGGATCCGGCCGTCCCGGGTGCCGCGCGGCGGCGGCCCGTCGGGATGTCGGTGGCTCAGGCGGCCTCGGCCTCGAGGAGCGCGCCGTCACCCGGCGCGCCGCGCATCTCGAGGTAGGTCCGCATCCGGTCGAGCGCGCGGGCGAGGATGCGCGACACCTGCATCTGCGACACGCCGATGCGCTCGGCGATCTCGCGCTGCAGCATGCCCTCGACGAACCGCAGCTCGACGACCTCGCGCTCGCGCTCGTCCAGGACGCGGCAGGCGTCCTCCACGAGGCTCTTGCGCTCGACGAGGCCGTAGCCCGGCTCCTCGCGGCCGAACCGGTCCAGCGCCTCGCCGGTCTCCCCCACGGGGTGATCGAGCGAGAGGGTCCGGTACCCGCGGCCGCCGACGAGGGCGTCCGCGACCTGGCTGGCCGGCACGCTCAGGCGCTCGGCGAGCTCGGCGGCCGTGGGGGCGCGACCCGTCTTGGCGGACATGCGGTCGCTCTCCCGGGAGATCTTCGCGTCCAGCTCCTGCACCGACCGCGGGACGTGGATCGCCCAGCAGTGGTCGCGGAAGTGCCGCTTGATCTCCCCCGTGATGTTCGGCGACGCGAACGCGGCGAACCGCGACCCCGCCTCCGGGTCGAAGCGATCGATGGCCTTGATGAGCCCGATCGTCCCGACCTGCACCAGATCCTCCAGGGCGTCGCCGCGGCCGGCGTACTGCCGGGCCAGGGCGCGGACGAGGGGCAGTCCGCGACGGACCATCTCCTCGCGAGCCTCGAGGTCCTGGTGAACGTGATACCTGCGCAGCAACTGCAGATCGATCTGATCCCGGCGCGTTGCGTCTTCCAGCATGAGGTGCCTCCGCTTGTGGCGTGATGAACCTTCCAGTGCGCACCGCACGAACGCGGGATGGCGTCCTCGTGGCGTCACACCTGCTGTTGCGCGTGCCTGCTGCCGTGGGAGGACTCCCGTGCGCATGTGTCTCCACCACCTGCCCCGTCCCGGACCGATGGGGTCGACGTCGCGCGAACGACAGTCGGCACGCCCGGCATTGAATCAGGTCGACGGCCGCGCTGTCCAGGAGATGTTGGGACGCCTCAAGTGTGGACGCGCCACCATCGAAGCCGCCGCGGTCACCCTCGCCGCGCCCCGACGCCGGTCATGCCGCCGCGCCGGCCACCATCCGGTCGACGAAGCGCAGCTTGTCCAGGACCGCCGGCGCGAGCACGAACGGGTACAGGTCGCCGTGGCCCAGGCTGCGGTTGAGCGCGTTGAGCGCGTAGCTGAGCGGCAGCCACTGCTCGAGCGCCTCCGCGAAGCGGCCGGGGACGGGCGGCGCGATCCGGCCGGCCGCGGTGCCCGCCGGGTCGGCGACCTGCTCCGGCCCGGCCACGGACACCCGGAAGGACGCGGCGGTCTGGAGGGCGTCCCACACGTGCAGGTAGTGCGCCGTCGTCTCGGCCCAGTCCTCGGCGGGGTGCATCGTCGCGTAGGCGCTGACGTGCCGGTCCGCCCAGTCGGCCGGCGGTCCCTCGGCGTAGTGGCGGTCGAGCGCGGCGCCGTAGTCCGCGCGCTCGTCGCCGAACAGCGCCCGCGCCTCGGCGAGCGCGGCGTCGTCGCCGCTCCGCAGCACCAGCACGGTCCACAGGTGGTGCCCCACCTCGTGCCGCAGGTGCCCCAGGACGGTGCGGTACGGCTCGTCGAGCTGCAGCCGCAGCCGCTCGCGGTGCGCGTCGTCCTCCTCGGCCAGGTCCATCGTCACCAGGCCGTCGGCGTGCCCGGTCGTCACCGGCGCGGCCGCGCTCGAGAGCAGCGCGAAGGACAGCTCGCCCTCGCGGCGCTCCCGGGGCACCGGCACGCCGAGCTCGAGCAGGTCGAACAGCAGCCGCCGCTTCGCGCGCTCCGCGCCCGCCAGGCGCTCGATCCCCTCCGCGTCGTCGTCGGCCGGCCGGGTGCCCGTCAGGACGCAGGCGCGGCAGAGCGCGCCCTCCGCCGGCGCGAGCCAGTTGCAGCCGATCAGCATGGCGTTCGCACACGGCCACCGGCGCTCGGCGTCCCGCCGGCCCACGATCTCGCGCCGCTCGGGGTCGAACGCCAGCGCGGCGCCGCAGTGCAGGCACCGCGTCGCCTCGAACGGGACCAGGCGGCGGCAGACGGAGCAGGCGAAGGCGCGCACCCCGGCATCCTCCCCCGCCCGCGCCGGCCGCACAAGCGCCCGCGGCCCGTCGCCGCGCGCCGCCCGCGGACGGCGTCCCCCCGCCGGACGGCGGGGTCCGCGAAGATGCCGCCATGTCCGACCAGCGGGTGACGATCGAGACCGCGGACCACGTGGCGCACGTGCGCATGGTCCGCGGCGACAAGCACAACGGCCTCGACGGGGCGATGTTCCTGGCGCTGCGCGACGCGGCACGCGAGGTGCGGCGCACGCCCGGCGTGCGCGCCGTCGTGCTGTCGGGCGACGGCCCCAGCTTCTGCGCCGGCCTCGACGTGCAGAGCTTCTTCTCGGGCGACAGCCCGGTCGCCCTGCAGGAGCTGGGCCACCGCCCCGACGGCGAGCTCGCCAACCTGGCGCAGGCCGTCGCGGTCGACTGGCGCCGCGTGAAGGTGCCCGTGATCGCCGCCGTGCACGGCAACTGCTTCGGCGGCGGGCTGCAGATCGCCCTCGGCGCCGACGTGCGCATCGCGGCCCCCGACGCGCGGCTCTCCGTCATGGAGATCAAGTGGGGCCTGGTGCCCGACATGGGCCTGTCCGTGACGCTGCCGCCGCTCGTCCGCCAGGACGTGGCGAAGGAGCTGACGTGGACCGGCCGCGTCGTCTCGGGCGAGGAGGCGGTCGCCCTGGGCCTCGTGACCCGGACCGCCGCCGACCCGCTCGCGGCGGCGCAGGAGGCCGCGGCGGCGATCGCCGGACGCTCCCCGGACGCCATCCGCGCCGGCAAGCGCCTGCTCGACGAGGCGTGGTTCCTCGGCGACCGCGAGAGCCTGGTGCTGGAGACCGAGCTGCAGGAGGCCCTCCTGGGCTCGAAGAACCAGGCGGCGGCGACGCAGGCCGCCATCACGAAGCAGCCGGGCGAGTACGTCGACCCCGAGCCCAAGGCCTGAGCCGGGCCCGCGGCGCCGCCCGTCGGGCGGCGCCGCGGCGGCTACCGGGACGGGACGTGGTCGACGTCGTCGGCCCAGTCGAACTCCTCGTCCTCGCCCGGCTCCCGGGTGCGGAGGAAGAGGACCACGCCGGCGACGACGAGGATCGGCGGCAGCGCGAAGGCGAGCGCCAGCGGGCCGTTCAGGTGGTGCGCCAGGACGACGACCGTCGCCACCAGCGCGTCGACCGAGGCGCTCACGACGGGCGGACCGTCGGGGGACGGCGCCCGCCGCCGCCGAGACGCCGCAGGGCGTCGCCGGCGGTGCGGCCGACCCAGCCGGGCCCGACGGTGGCCACGGGCGACGCCGCGGACCCGCGCCCGATGCGGCCGGCGACCCGGCCGCAGCCGTACATGAGCAGCGCCACCAGGCCCAGGACCGCGAGGATCGCCGGCGTCCACAGCCACGCCGGGATGTCGGGCTTGCGCTCGATCTGCAGCAGCTCGTGGTCGAAGACCATCGGCCGGACGACGTCGGAGCGCACGGGGTAGCCGCCGAAGCCGATCGCCGCGTCGCGCGGCATGACGATCGGGGCGGAGAGCATCGTCCGTCCCTCGTGCACGCGGACGAGCGACTTCCAGTTGCCGTCGAGCGGGACCGGCTTCGTCGACGCCCACGTGCCGTCGGCGGCCTTGCGCAGGCGGTCGACGAACAGGCCGCCGCCCTGCCAGCCGGTGATCTGCACCCAGTGGGCGCCGTCCGTCACCGACGGCGGATCGAACCGCACGCGCACCTGCCCGACCTCGCCCACGCCGGCGCGGCCGGGCTGCTCGGCGCGATGGACGTCCGCGACCTGGATGCGGGCGGAGACGCCCTCGGGGGCGCGCGCGGCGAGCGCGTTGGCGCCGGTCAGGACCACGGCGACGGCCGCCGCCCACGCCGCGATCCGCGGCGCGCGACCCGGCGCGAGGGTGTTCGTCAGCGCGCCGACGAAGACCGCGCCCAGGACGCCGCCGGCGACGCCCGCGACGATCGACGTGGGCAGGCCCTCGGGGAGCAGCGCCGGGGTCCACGGGAGCGGCAGGACGAGGTGCGACCACGCGTACTCGGCGGCGAAGCCGATCGTGCCGCAGGCCAGGCCCGCCACGGCGCCGAAGGCGAGGGGCCGGCGGACGCCGCGCAGCGCGAGCAGCTCGACGACCACGGCGTGGACGAGGAACAGCGGCAGCGCCGGCATCGACTGCCCGAGCGGCCCGCCGACGAGCAGGCTGAGGATGCCGAGGAGCGGGAAGTACATCGCCCACGCCGCCAGCGCCGCACCGCGACCGCCCCAGATCCGCGCCATCGTCAGGCCCTGCGCCGCGGCGAACGCGAGCAGCAGCGGGTGCCAGACCATCCGGTACTGCGGGACGCCCCAGTCGAACTCGCCGACCATGATCGCCCAGCCCAGCAGCGTCACGCCGCCGAAGAGGACCGGGATCGGCCGCATCGCCACGCCGGCCGGGTGGTGCAGGTCGCGGCCGGCCACGCGGGCGCCCTCGACGAGCAGCAGGATCGCGGCGATGACGCCCAGGACCGCGCAGGCGATCATCATCACGTGCGTCGGGCCCCACAGGGTCACGTCCTGCCCGAACATGCGGTGCCAGCCGTCGTCGAGCGGGAAGCCCAGGAAGGCCATCGAGGACGCGACGAGCATGAGCGCCGCGCTGAGCGGCACGGGCCACAGGCCGCGGATGCGCAGGGCCACCCGCGAGCTCTCGGCGCGGCGGGCCGGCGCCATGCCGACCGCCAGCAGCCCGGACTGGAAGAGCCCGAGCAGGCCGACGAGGATCGGGTAGTGCGCGAGCGTGCCGAGCGGCCCCTCGTCTCGCCCCTGGTCCAGGTGCAGCGCGACGTCCCACGTCACGCCGAACAGCGCGCACGCGCCGAACGCGATGCCCGCGAAGGCCGGCACCGCGGCCCAGCCGGGCAGGCCGAGCCCGCGCTCCGCGGCGTCGGCGAGGGCACGGAGTGGTCGCGCCCCGCCGCGCCGGTAGAGGGCGATGAGCCCCAGGACGAGGACGGTCACCAGCGTGGTGGCCACGGCGACGATGGCGATCTGGCCGATCGGCGCGCCGTCACCGGCGTTCGCCGCCTGGGCGAGAGGTACGAGCATGAGCGGTCTCCGGTGGTCCTACGGGATCGTAGCTACGGTAGCGTACCTACGGGAACGTAGTCCAGGGGCGGCGTGAGACGCACGTCACCTGTCAGACTCGATCCGTGCCCGCTCCCTCACGGCCCTCGCCCCGCCGACGCCGCCCCGCTCCGCGGCTGCCGCCGGAGCAGCGCCGGGAGCAGCTGCTCGACACGACGCTCGAGCTGATCACGGACGCCCGGTCCTTCGACGGCATCTCGATGGAGGCGATCGCGCGCGCCGCGGGCGTCACGAAGCCGGTCGTCTACGACTTCTTCGCCAACCGCGGCGAGCTCCTGGCTGGCCTGATCGAGCGCGAGGAGCAGCGCTCGCTGCAGGAGCTCGCCGCCGCCATCCCGGCCCCGCCGTGGCTCGACCAGGACCCGGACGACGTGCTCGTCCAGGCGATCGAGACGTTCCTGGACGCGGTGCAGGCCAACCCGCGCCGGTGGATCCTGATCCTGACGCCGGTGGAGGGCACCCCCGAGGAGATCCGGTCGAAGGTGACGGAGATCCGCGAGAGCGTCGTCCACCTGGCGACGAGCCTGCTGCGCGTCGGCCTGCACGTGCGCCGCAGCACCGCCGAGGTGGACCTGGACCTGGTGGCCCGCATGCTCGTCGGCAACGCCGAGGAGGGCGCGCGGCTGATGCTCCAGCACCCGGACGAGTACCCCCGCGAGCGCCTGCTCGGCTTCGTGCGCTGGATGACGAGCATCGTGCCGCGCGAGGCGGCCTACCCCGTCAGCGTGGCGGAGAGCCTGTCGACGCTGCCGGCCGACGACCCCGTCCGCGTCATGCTCGACGCGGGGGCCGCGCCGGACATCGCGCCGCGCCCCGGCGAGGGCGAGTAGCCCGCCGCGGCGACGAGCCGCTCGATCGCCGCGGTCACCCGCGCCGGCGCCTCGACCGGCGCCATGTGCCCGACGTCCGGCACCTCGACGTGGCCGAGCAGCCGCGGCAGCCGCTCCGCCATGCGCTCCGCGTGCACCGGCGGCGTCAGGCGGTCGGCGCGGCCCGACAGGACCAGGGTGGGCACGTCGAGCGCCTCCAGACCGGCCTGCAGGTCGAGCCGGGAGAGCGTGGAGCCCGTGTTCGCCCGCACGTCGCGCGGGCACGCGAGCACCATCCGCTCGCAGAACGCGACGGTGGCGGGGCTCGCCGACGGCGACAGCGCGACGTAGCGCACCACCCGCGCGCTGACGGGCGTCGTCCGGCTGGGGATCGGCATGCGGCTGCCGAGCACGAGCTGCCCGAGCTCCTGCTCGATCCGCTCGCCCAGGCCCCGCGCCGGCAGCACGAGCGAGGACGAGATCAGGTCGCCCACCCCGGTGTTGAACAGCCCGGCAGCGGCGATCCGCGCCCCGACGTCCTCGCCCCGCTCACGCCGCTCGGCGGCCCACGCGACGATCGTCATCGCGCCGAGCGAGTGCCCCACGAGCACGGGGCGCTGGCCCGACGGCACCGTCGCGCGCAAGACGGCCTCGAGGTCGTCCCGGTACGCCTCGATGGAGTAGTCGCCGCCGCTCGACGGGGCGCTGCCGCCGTGCCCGCGCAGGTCGTACGCGACGAGGCGCAGGCGGCCGGCGAGGGCCTGCAGCTGCAGCGTCCAGAACTCGAGGGCGCACGTCCAGCCGTGGACGAGGACGACGGTGGGCGCGTCGTCGCGCCCGAGGACGCGGACGCGCAGGTCCGTGCCGTCGCCCGCGCGGACGTGGACCGGGCGCCCCTCGACGCGGCGGGCCAGGCGCTCGCGCATCGGGTCGGCGCGCACCCGCCGGCGGTCGGCCACGAGCGTCGCCGCCCACGCCGCCCCGCCGGCCGCCGCCATCGCCCTCGCCCGCCGCCCTGGTCGCGTCATGCCGCCATGCTACGCCTGCGTAGCCGCGTTGGCTACCCGTGCGTAGGAACAGCGCGTCCGGCCGCGTGGGACGCCCGGCGTCCCGACGGCCCGCGCCGTCGACCCGTCGGGGGTGCCGGCCCCCGCCGGTCAGGCGTGGCCCGCCGGTCAGGCCGTGGCCGGCCGGTGTCCGGGCGGATCGTGGTCGTCGTCGACCGGGACGACCTCGGCGTCCGGCGACGGCTTGCCGATCGCGGCCAGCGCGACGGCTCCGGGCAGCGCCGGCAGCCACGTCGAGATCAGGCGCTGGACCAGGCTGGCCAGGACCGCCACGCCGCCGGGCACCCCGAAGGCGATGAGCATGCCCAGGAGCCCGGCCTCGACCCCGAGGCCGCCGGGGATCGGCAGCAGGTTGGCGACCTGCCCCAGCAGGTAGGCCATCATCACGTCGATCATGTTCGGCGCGTAGCCGAACGCGTGGCACGCGGCCCACAGGACGCCGGCGTCGGCGACCCACCACAGCGCGCCGCCGAGGATGGCGATGTCGCGCTCGCGGACGAGCGTGGTGACGGTGTGGACCGCGTCGTCGAGCGTGCCCGGGATCGAGGCGATGACCCGCGCGACGCGGCCCTCGCGGCGCGAGGTCGCGTTCGCCAGCCGGCGCAGCAGCGGCCGGCCCGCGACCGCCACGAGCAGGACGCCGGCGGCGATCGCCGCCGGGATGGTGGTGATCGCCGCGTGGCCGTGGCCGAACGCCGCCGCGAGCAGGCCCGCGATCGCGATCAGGCCGATGAACCACACGTAGACGATCGCGATCTGCGCCGTGACCGTCGAGACCGCGTGGCGGGCGTCGAGGCCGTGCCGGCGCAGCGCGAACGTCGTCGACGCGATGCCGCCCGCGCCCGCGGTCGCGAGCAGCCGGGTGGCGGCGACGCCGGCCAGGACGATCCGCCAGCTCGTGAAGCGCGGCAGCCGCAGACCGGCCCGGCGGGCCGTCGCGTTGAACACCCAGACGTACCCCAGGAAGGAGAAGCCCTCGAGGACCACGCCGACGATGAGCCAGACGGGATCCCCGCGGCGGACCTTCTGCCACGTGTCGTTGAGGAACCCGACGTGGGGCGCGAGCAGCCGGAAGGCGACGATGAGGACGACGAACGCCAGGATGCCGAGCAGCACGCGCTTGACCAGCCCGTGCGTCGAGGGCGCCTCGTCGGCGTCCGGGGCGCCGCCGGGCGCGAGGCCGGGGGCGGCGGCCGCCGCGATCAGGCGGTCCGCGTCGTCGAGCGTCTCCGCCCGCTCGTCGGTCGGCCGGGGCTCGGCGGGCGCCGACGCGGAGGCTGGTCCGCTGCCGTCGGCGGGCACGGCGGCGTCCTCCCCGGGTGCGGGCGCGGGCGTGCCGGGTCGCCGGTCCGCCGGGCCGTCCGAGGGCTCCTCGGAGCCGGGCGCGCTGTGCGGCTGCCGCTGCACGGGCCCCATCCTCGCACGCCGGGCGGCCGGGTGCCCGGGGGACGCGCGCCGCCCGTGGCGGAGCGGAGCGGCCGATCCGTCTGCCGGGCCGGGGGCGCGGACGACCCGCGCCGCTATCGTCCGTGCCCACGCGGCGACTCGGGGAACGCGGTGGGAGTCCGCGACGGTCGCGCCACGGTGTAGCGCCGGGACCACGTCCCGGCGGCAGTCCGAGCACCGAGCCGTCGCGGGCCGGGCGCCCGCCCGGCCGTCCAGGACGCGTCATCCGATCCGAGGCCCCCGTGCTCGCTCTCCTCACCACCGCCGACACCGAGATCCTCGCGGCGGCGGCCGCCCTCGACGACCTGCCGGAGGACTTCCCGGCCGTCCGCTGCGCGAATCCCGCGCAGGCCGGCGACCCCGCTGCGCTCGTCGACGACCTCGACGGCGCGCGCGTCGTCCTGATCCGCCTGCTCGGCGGCCGCCGCGCGTGGGAGGCCGGCTTCGACCTGCTGCACGCCCGCTGCGTCGAGCGCGGCGTGCCGCTGGTCGCCCTGGGCGGCGAGGCCGAGCTCGACGCCGAGCTGGCGGCCCGCTCGACCGTCGCGCCCGGCGTCGTCGCCCAGGCCCACGAGTACCTGCGCCACGGCGGCGTCGAGAACACCGCCTCGCTGCTGCGGTTCCTGGGCGACACCCTGCTGCTGCGCGGCGACGGGTTCGAGCCGCCGCAGGCGCTGCCCGACCACAGCGCGTGGGACCCCGAGCGCGGGGACCTGCCGGTGGACGCGGCGCTCGCCGCCGCCCGCGAGCGCGTCGGGGCCGAGGCGGCCGGCCGGCCCGTCGTCGGCATCGTCTTCTACCGCTCGCACCGCACGTCGGGCAACACCGGCTTCGTGGCCGCGATCGCCGAGGCCGTGGCCGCCGAGGGCGGGATCCCGCTGCCCGTCTGGTGCGCGTCCCTGCGCCCCGCGCCCGACGGCCGCATCGCCGCCTTGGACCTGCTCACCCGCGACGACGGCACACCGCGCGTCGACGCCCTGCTGACGACGGTGCTCGCGTCGGGCGGGGCGAACGCCGGCGACGCGACCGCGGCGGCCGACGACGCGGCGGACGACGGCCGCACCGACGCCTGGCAGGTGTGGGACGTCGCGCGCCTGGAGGAGCTGGGCGTGCCGGTGATCCAGGCCGCCGCGGCGACCCAGCCGCGGGAGCGCTGGCTGGCCAACCCCGCCGGCCTGACCCCGCTCGACGTCGCGATGCAGGTGGCGATCCCCGAGTTCGACGGTCGCGTGCTCGGCGGCGTCGTCTCGTTCAAGGAGCGCGAGGCGGCGCCGGGCGGCCGCGACGTCGGCACGCCCGTCATGCGCTACGTCGCCGACCCGGGCCGCGCGCGGCGCGTCGCCGGCCTGGCCGTCCGCCACGCCCGACTGCGGACGCTGCCCGCGGCGGAGCGCCGCGTCGCGATCGTCCTGTCGAGCTCGCCGACGAAGCACTCCCGGATCGGCAACGCCGTCGGCCTGGACACCCCGGCGTCCGCCGTCATGCTGCTGCGCGCCTTGCGCGCGGACGGGCAGGCGATCGACGCCTCCCCCGTGCCCGAGCTGCAGGCCGCGGTCGTGGCCGAGACGATCACGCCCGAGGAGGCGACCGCCGCCGGCGAGGCGCTCATCCACGCGCTCGTGCGCCGTGGCGGCCACGACCCCGAGCTGCTCACCGACGACCAGCTCGCCGCCAACCCCTACCGGCTGCCGGGCGCCGACTACGCCGCGTGGTTCGCCTCGCTGCCCGAGGGCCTGCGGAACCTGGTCGAGCGCGACCACGGGCCGGGGTACGTGGACGGTCGGTGGGTCGCCGGAGGGCGCGCGGGGATCGAGCCGCAGTACACGTTCGAGGGCGACATGGTGGTCGCCGGCCTCGAGCTCGGCAGCGTCTTCTTCGCGATCCAGCCGCCGCGCGCGACGAGCGAGGAGGACGCCGCGGCGCTCTCCCACGACGCCGAGCGCGCCGCGCCGCACCACTACTTCGCCGTCTACCGCTGGCTCGAGGCGGTGTGGGGCGCCGACGCGATGGTCCACCTGGGCAAGCACGGCACGCTCGAGTGGCTGCCGGGCAAGTCGATCGGCCTGTCCGCGGACGACCACCCGGACGCGATCCTCGGCTCGACGCCGCTCGTCTACCCCTTCGTCGTCAACGACCCCGGCGAGGGCGTGCAGTCCAAGCGCCGGGTGCACGCGACGATCGTCGACCACCTCGTCCCCCCGATGATGCGCGCGGAGACGTACGACGAGCTGCAGGAGCTCGAGCACCTGCTCGACGAGTACGTGCGCATCGAGGCGCTCGACCCCGAGAAGCTGCCCGCCCTGGCGCGGCGCATCTGGGAGGTCGTGCAGTCCGCCGACCTGCACCACGACCTGGGCCTGCACGACGAGGACGTCGCGGGCTTCGAGGACACCGGCGCCGGGGCGGACGCCGCCGAGCTGCAGCACCGCCTGGAGCACCTGGTCTCCGACATCGACACGTACCTGTGCTCGATCAAGGACCTGCAGGTGCGCGACGGCCTGCACGTGCTGGGCCGCGCGCCCGAGGAGGAGCAGCTGCGCGGGCTGGCCGTGGCGATCATGCGCCTGGGCTCCGGCGACCTGCCCGGGCTGCGCGTCGTCGTCGGCCGCGCCTTCGGGCTGGACGAGGACGCGCTCGTGCGCGCCGGCGGCATCCGCCTGCCCGCCGCGGCCGCCGACGGCCTGCCGGCCGCGGACGACCCCGACCTGGCGGCGCTCGCCGACCGCTTCCCCGGTCCCGCGGCCACGGCCGGCGACGTCGTCGACCGCCTCGACGCCGCCCAGCGGACGCTGATCGACGCCCTCGGCGACGCCGGGTGGACGACGGACGCCGCCGCGGTCCGCGACCTGACGCAGCGCGTCCTGGGGCGCGGGCACGCGGAGACGGAGCGGGTGCTGCGCTACGCCGCCGGCGAGGTCGTCCCGCGCATCCGGCGCTCGTCCGAGGAGCTCGACCACGTCGTCGGCGCGCTGAACGGCCGCTACGTGCCGTCCGGCCCGTCCGGCTCGCCCACCCGCGGCCGCCTGGACGTGCTGCCGACGGGCCGCAACTTCTACGGGGTCGATCCGAAGGCCCTGCCGTCCGAGCTGTCGTGGGAGACGGGCCGCCGCCTGGCCGAGGACCTCGTCCGCCGCCACGTGGAGGAGGAGGGCCGCGCGCCCGAGCAGATCGGCATCGTCGTCTGGGGCACGGCGAACATGCGCACCCACGGCGACGACATCGCCGAGATCTTCGCGCTGCTCGGCGTCGAGCCGGTGTGGCACCGCGAGACGCGCCGCGTGACGTCGCTGCGGGTGATCCCGCTCGAGGAGCTGGGCCGCCCGCGCGTCGACGTCACGGTCCGCATCTCGGGCTTCTTCCGCGACGCGTTCCCGCAGCTCATCGCCCTGATCGACGAGGCGGTCGCGACCGTCGCGGCGCTCGACGAGCCCGACGAGGAGAACTTCGTCGCCAAGCACGTGCGCGAGGACGAGGCGCGGCTGCTCGCCGAGCTGCTGGAGCAGGACGCGACGGGCGGCGCGTCGGCCCGCGGCCAGGCCCGCCGGCGCGCGACCACCCGCATCTTCGGCAGCAAGCCCGGCACGTACGGCGCGGGCCTGCTCGAGCTCGTCGACAACCGCTCGTGGCACGACCAGGGCGACCTGGCCGCGGTCTACGAGGCGTGGGGCGGCTACGCGTACGGCAAGGGCCTGGACGGCGCCGAGGCGCACGCCTCGATGCGCGAGCAGTTCGGCCGCATCGAGGTCGCGGTGAAGAACCTCGACACTCGCGAGCACGACATCTTCGACTCGGACGGGTACTTCCAGTACCACGGGGGCATGGTCGCGATGGTCCGCGCGATCACGGGCCAGGAGCCGAAGGCGTGGCTCGGCGACTCCGCCGACCCGACCACCGTCGAGACGCGCACCCTGAGCGAGGAGGCCCGCCGGGTCGTCCGCTCCCGCGTCCTCAACCCGCGCTGGGTGGCCGGGATGATCCGCCACGGCTACAAGGGCGCGATGGAGCTCTCCGTCACCGTCGACTACCTCTTCGGCTACGACGCGACGGCCGGCGTGGTCGAGGACTGGATGTACGAGAAGGTCACGGAGCGCTACGTCGAGGACCCCGACGTGCAGGCCTTCCTGCGGCAGTCGTCCCCGTGGGCGCTGCGCTCGATCGCCGAGCGCCTGCTCGAGGCGGCCGACCGCGGCCTGTGGGCGGCGCCGGACGAGGCGCGGCTCGAGGCGCTGCGGGACACGCTGCTCGAGGTCGAGGGCGAGGTCGAGGAGGCAGGACAGGCATGAGCCGGCGCGAGCGCATCCAGGCCGAGGTTCGCGAGACGTTCGCGCCGGGCCCCGACGGCGGCCCGCCGCCGTCCGGCCCGGGCGGGCTGCTGTTCGAGGCCCTGATCGCCTTCCTGCTCGTCGGCGGCGCCTGGCGGCTGATCGCGACGGACTCGTGGGTGCAGGCGGCGATCGTCGGCGCGGTCGTGGCCGCCGTCGTCACCGCCTACAACGCCGTGGTGCGCCCGCGGCTGGGCGCCGCCGGGCGTCCGCCGCGACGCGGCGGACGCTGACCCGCGGGGCGCCGGTCGCTCGGCGCCCTCCCGACGCCCGGCGGTCCCCGGGCGCGGCGGGCCGACCCGGAGGCCTCGCCCGGCCCGACCGGGTCCGGGCGCCCCGGCCGAGCCCCTAGGGCCGGATGCCGCGCACCGCGATCTCGGCGTGCAGGCGGCGGGCGGCGTCGGGGTCGGACGAGCGGCGGGCGGCGTAGTCGACCGCGCAGACGAGGTGCCGGAGCGCCTCCGCGGTCACCTCGGGGCGGAGCTCGCCGGCGGCGACGGCCGCCGCCCGCAGCGTCTCGAGGAGCGCGAGCAGCGGCGCGACGTCGCCCGCCGCCCCGTCGGCGGGGCCGCCGTCGCCGACGACCTCCAGCAGCTCGCGGTGGGCCCCGAACGTCGCGACCGCCACGCGGAACGCCTCCTCCAGCGCCCCGGGCCGAAACCCGTCCGCGAGCCGCTCGATCGCCCCGCGCAGCGCGTCGAGGTGCGGGGCGGCCAGCGCCGCCAGCAGCGCCAGGCGGGACGGGAAGTTGCGGTACACCGTCCCGACGCCGACGCCGGCCTCGGCGGCGATCACGTTGAGCGGCAGCTCCTCGTCCCCCGCGTCGAAGCGGCGACGCGCGACGTCGAGGATCCGGGCGCGGTTCTGCCGCGCGTCGCGTCGCTGGCCCGAGGTCACGCCCGCAGCATAGAGGCAAGTCGATGCACCATCCGCTTCTGGTAGCGTCCGAAGCGGATAGGTCATCGACTTAGGGGGAACGGTGCGGCGCGATCAGCAGCCGAAGGTGGCGGTCGTCACGGGGGCCAGCTCGGGGATCGGCGCGGCGGCCGCGCGGCAGCTCGCGGCGCGCGGCTACGCCGTCGCGGTCGTCGGACGGTCGCCGGAGCGGACGCGTGCGGTCGCGGACGAGGTCGGGGGCACGCCGTACCTGGCGGACTTCGCGTCGGCCGCCAGCGTCCGGGAGCTCGCGGCGCGCCTGCGGGACGACCTGCCGCGCGTCGACGTGCTCGCCAACAACGCCGGGGCGCTCTTCGCCGACCGGGCGCTGACCGCCGACGGCCACGAGCGCACCTGGCAGGTCAACGTGCTCGCCCCGGCGCTCCTCACCGCGCTGCTCCTGCCCACGCTGGAGGCGACGGACGCCGCCCGCGTGGTGTTCACGGCCAGCAACGCGCACGCCCGGGCCGCGCTCGACCCCGAGGACCTGGAGGGGCGCACGCGCCGCTACGGGATGATGGCGGCGTACGCGCGGGCGAAGCTCGGCACGCTCCTGCTCGCCACCCGGCTGGCCGCGCGGACCCGCCCCGAGACCGTCGCGGTCGCGGCCTTCCACCCCGGGTTCACGACCAGCGAGGCGTTCCGCGACCGCCCGGCGCTGCGGCGGCTGCTGCACACCCGGCTCGGACGGGCGATCGGCGTGTCGGCGGACGACGGCGCCCGACCGCTCGTCCACCTGGCGACCGCGCCGGACGCGGCCGCGGTGCACGGGGCCTTCTACGACCGGATGACCCCGAAGCCCCAGCGGCACCGGCAGCTCGCCGACCCCCGCGTCGCGGCCGCGTTCGACGAGGCCGTCGCGACGTTCTCGGCGGGCGGGCGTCACTCGCCCGGGGCGACCCCGGCGTAGCGCAGCGCCAGGTCCGCGAGCGGATGCGGCGGCGGGTCCGTCGACGCGACGTAGGCCGCCCACGCCGCCTCGCCGCGGGCCCGGAACGCCGCCTCGACGCGGGCCGCGTAGCCGCGGCGGACGACGGCGCGCCCCCGGGCCGCGGCGGCCGCGGCGGCCTCGCGGGCGCGCGGGGTGGCCGTGTAGATCCACGCGGCCCCGCCCAGCGCCGGCGTGCAGCGGTCCGCGACGTCGACGCGGACGTAGCGGCGCTCGCGGCGGTCGGTGCGCGCCAGGCCGTCCGCGTCCACCGGCAGCGCCAGCGCGTTCAGCGGCGGGCCGACCTCGTCCACCTCGTCCGCGGAGAGCGTGGCCACGCAGACGTCGGGCCGGGTGCCGGCCGGGTCGACGTAGTGCTTGTCGTCGTTCTCGGGCGCGCGGTTCTCCATCCCCGCCGCCCACGTCCGGCGCAGGCCCGGCACGAGCACCGGCACGGCCCGCCCCACGGCGGCGAGCCGGCGCACGAGCGGGTCCGCCGGGTCGACGAGGCTGCCGTAGGCGAGGACCCAGCCCGCGTCGCTCATGCCCCGGCGTCGCCCAGCGGCGCGTCGGCCCGGGGGCCGCGGGCCCAGAGCACGGCGTCGTCCGTCCCGGAGCGGACCGCGCGCCCCTCGTCCTCGAGCAGCTCGAGGGACGCCAGCAGGGCCGCCAGACGGGTCAGCGCCAGCGCACGCCCCGGCGCGCCGCGCCACGCCCCGAGGCCGACCTGCCAGGTCGACGCCGGCGCGTCGGTCAGCGCGGCGAGCGCGCGCTCCGTGCGCCGCCGGTAGGCGCCGAGCCGGTCGGCGACGAGCGCCGCGGGATCGGCGATCGGCGGGCCGTGCCCCGGCAGCAGCAGCGGCACGCCGTCGTGCAGCGTCGCGTCGAGCGCGTCGAGGTACGCGCGGGCCGGCCGCGCGCCCGGGGCGAGCATCGACCCGAGGACCGGGGTCAGCGGCGCGGCGCGGAACAGGTGGTCGCCGACGAACGCCACGCCCGCGGCGGCGTCCGTCAGCAGCGTGTCGGTGGGGCTGTGTCCGGGGCGGTGGCGGGCCGTCAGCCGCAGGCCACCGGCGGCCACGACGTCGCCGTCGGCGATCTCGGTCACGGCGGACGCCGCCGGCAGCGCGGCGAGCACCGGCAGCGACGCCCGCGTGCGCTCCAGGACCTCGTCGGGCGCGCCGTGCCGGGCCACGTGCCCGCCGGCCCAGGCCACCTCGCGGCCGAACGCCGTGCCCGGGTCGCGCAGGACCGCGGCGACGGGCGCCAGGGCCACGAGCTCGGCGCCCGTGCGCGCCGCGATCGCCGCCGCCAGGCCGATGTGGTCGGCGTGGTGGTGGGTCAGGACGACGCGCTGGACGTCGTCGAGCGCCGCGCCCGCGGCGGCCAGTCCGGCCCGGAGCGCCTCGAGCGCCCCGGGCAACGGCATGCCCGCGTCGACGAGCGTCGTCGGCCCGTCCCCGCGGACGAGGTGCACGTTGACCCCGTCGGGCAGCCCCGGCACCGGCAGCGCGATCCGCACGACGCCCGGGGCCGCGTCCTCGACGACGAGCGGGGCCGCCTCCCCGCCGGGGTCCGCTCCTGCCGACACGGCGCGCGGGCCTCAGGCGTCCGGGCCGCCGCCGTCGGTCACGCCGTCGAAGCGCCGCTCGAACACCCGCCAGCGCTTGATCACGTGGCCGTTCATCGCCTGCAGGCTCTTGTTCATCGCCTTGTTGCCCTCGAGGATCCAGCCGGCCTCGCCGTGGCTCAGCGGGGAGCGCTCGGCGGTGTCGTAGTGCGCCTCGTACAGCGCGGCGCCGACGCCGGCCGTCATGTGCTCGGGCTTCACGCCGAGGAAGCCGACGCGCAGCTGGTCCGTGATCTGGTGTCGGCGCAGGAACCACCACCAGCCCAGCGGCAGCAGCCGGCCCTTCATCCGCTTGAGGACCTGGTTGATGTCCATGACGGTGATCGCCATGCCGACCGTCTCGCCGTCCTTCTCCGCGACCATGAAGAAGCCGGGGCTGCGGACGAGTCGCAGCTCGAGCGCGTACGCGTCCAGGTCGGCCTTGCCGTACGGCACGAACCCCCAGTTCTGCGACCACGCGGCGTTGTAGACCTCGGCGAAGGCGTCGAGCTCGCGGCGCAGGTGCCGGCGCGACATCTCGCGGATCGTGATGCCCCCGGACTCGCGGGCGCGGCGCGCCATGCGGAAGAGCGCCGGACGCACCTTCGACCGGTCCGCGACGTCGAGCCACCACGAGAGCAGGTCGACGGCCTTCGCCATCCCCGCCGCCTCGAGCCGCTCCGCGTAGTACGGCGGCTGCCACGGCTGCCGGATCAGCGGCTCGTGCTCGAAGCCCTCGACGAGCACGCCGCTCTCGTCGTTCATCGAGAAGTCCATCGGGCCGACCATGCGGTCGCAGCCGCGGGCCCGCAGCCACGCCTCGGCCGTGCCCAGCAGCGCGTCGGCGACCTCCTGGTCGTCCTCGAGCTCGAAGAAGCCGAACATCCCCCAGCGGCTGCCGTGGAAGGCGTTGAACGCGTCGTCCACCTGCGCCGTGATGCGCCCGACGACCCGGCCGTCGCGCAGCGCGAGGAAGTACGCGCCGCGCCCGTGGGTGAAGAACGCGTTGAGCGCCTGCGTCAGGAACACCCAGCGCTCCAGGCGCAGCGGCGGGATCCACGGCGTGCCGGCGTGCAGCCGGTACGGCAGGTCGATGAAGCGGCGCAGGTCCGCGAGGGAGCGCACGCGGCGCACCTCGACGGCGGCGGGCGCGATGGGGCGTGGGCGGCGGGGCATCGGCGGTGGGCTGCGGGGCGCGGTCGGCCCGCACAGGCCCCGCCACGCTACCCGACGAGGCCTCGCGGGCCCGGGCTCAGGCCGCGTCCTCGGCGGCGGCGATCGCGGTGTTCGCGCGCGAGCTCAGCCACGAGAACGCCGCCAGGCTGGTGTCGTTGACCGCGCCGATCGTGCCGACCGACGCGGTGACGCGCGCGGCCGCGGGGGACGCCGCGTGCAGGCCGACCAGCCCCAGACCGACCCACGAGCCGGTGCACCGCGTGCAGGAGAGCAGCTCGCCGATCGCGTAGCGCATGCCCCGCCCCCGGGGCCGCCGCCGCCCCTGCTCGGGCTCGTGCACGAACGGCCGCCGCAGCCACGCCTCGACCTTCTGCTCGGTCAGCACGCGGGTGAAGGTGAAGGTCGCCAGCCCGAGCGGCAGCAGGTCGGCCCCGCGCGGCACGCTGCCGCGGCGCCGGGCCGCCGCCGCCACGCCGGACAGGGCCGCGGCGTACACGCCCGAGATGAGCGCGTAGTTCGCCGGGCGCGTCGGCGTCTCGTCGATCGTCTTCATCGCCGGCCCGGGTACCCGCAGCGCCGCCGTCTATGCCGACTTCGGGCGCTTGTCGCGGTCCGGGGCGTCGCGCTCGGGGATCTGCAGCTCGCGCTCGGCGCCGGGCACGCCCTCCTCGATCTGCGTCGTGCGCTCGCGCTCGGCGTTGAGCTGGTGGCCCAGGAGGATCGCGACGTTCGTCAGCCACAGCCAGACCAGGAAGACCACCACGCCGCCGAGGGTGCCGTACGTCTTGTCGTACGAGCCGAAGTTGGCGACGTAGAAGGCGAAGATCAGCGAGCCGACGACCCAGACGACCACCGCGAGCGCCGAGCCGGGCGTGACGAACCTGAAGCCGGGGAGCTTGGCGTTCGGCGACGCCCAGTAGAGGACCGAGACGATGAGCATCACGATCACGAGCAGGATCGGCCACTTCGCGATCTTGAAGACGCTCACGAACGTGTCGGACAGGCCGAGCGCGCTGCCGACCGCGTCGGCGAGCGGGCCGGAGACGACGACGGCGAGCGCGCCGACCACCACGAGCAGCAGCATCACGAGCGTGACGAGCATCTGCAGCGGGCGCAGCTTCCAGATCGGCCGGCCCTCGTCGACCTCGTAGATCACGTTCGACACGCGCATGAACGCGCCGATGTAGCCCGACGCCGACCAGAGCGCCGAGACGATGCCGACGACGAGCATCACGCCCGAGGTGCCGCGCTGCGACGTGATCGACCGGATGGGCTCGGCGAACGTGTCGGCCGCGGAGGACGGCCCGAGCTGCGCGACGACGTCCTGGATCGCCTGAGTGGTCTTCGCGGGGTCGGCGAAGAGGCCGACAAGCGAGACGAGCGCGATCAGGGCGGGGAACAGCGACAGGACGCCGTAGTACGTCAGCGCCGCGGCCTGGTCGGTCAGGCGGTCCTCCTGGAACTCGCTCCAGGTGCGGCGGAGGGTGGGCAGCAGCCCGGTCTCCCGGGTATGGCCCGTGCGCTCGATCTGGGTCATGGGGCGCGGCTACCCCGGCCCCCGCGGCGGTAACCCGCGGCGCGGCGCCGAGCGGTCCGGGTCCGCGGGCGGGCGACGCGACCCGCTGCGCGGCGAGGGACCCGCCCGGCCTACTCGATCGTCGAGAGCAGGAACGCCCCGGCGAAGCCGATCACCGTCAGCAGCCCGACGGTGCGCCCGCCGTGCTCGAACGCCTCGGGCATCATCGTGTCGGCCAGCATCGTCAGGATCGCGCCGGCGGCGAAGGCCTGGATGAACGCCTTCGCGTCGGCGGACGCGCCGCCGAGCAGGCCGTAGCCGAGCGCGGCGGCGAGCGCCGAGAGCAGCGCGACGCCGAGCCACAGCCCCATGATCCAGCGGACGGAGCGGCCGGCGGTGCGCAGGCCCGCCGCGGCCGACATCGACTCGGGGACGTTCGACAGGAAGACCGCGGCGACGACCGCGGCGCTGACGCCCTGGCCGCCGAGCAGCGAGATGCCGATCGCCATCGACTCGGGGACGCCGTCGAGCATCGCGCCGACGACGATCGCCGCGCCCGAGCCGCCGCTCTGCTCGCCGCCGGAGCGCTTGCGGTGCTCGCCGCCCCGCCGGTCGACGACCCAGTCGCCGGCGAAGAACGCCAGGGCTCCGGCCGCGAGGCCGATCGCGACGGCGTCCGTGCCGCCCTGGTCGAACGCCTCGGCGGTGAGCTCGAACGCGAGGGCGCTGATGAGCACGCCGGACCCGAACGCCATCACCAGCCCGATGAGGCGCTGCCGGGCGCCCAGGCGCAGCCCGAGGACGGCGCCGACGAGCAGCGCGAACCCGCCGACGAACCCCCAGAAGGCCGCCTCGAGCACGCGCTACAGCTGGTGCGGCGGCAGCGCGCCGTGCTCCAGGCCGACGACGGGCGGCGCGGGCCGCAGGTCCGTCAGCACGTCGAGCACGGGGTCGGCGGCCACGGGGGACGCCTGCGCCGCCTGGGGCTGGCGGGGGCCGCCGTCGGCGCGCCGTGAGCGGCCGGGCCCGACGAGCAGCCGGCAGCCCGAGCACCGGACGGGACGCTGGGGGAACGGATGCGGGGCGTCCTTGCGGAGCAGCTGCCGGCAGTGCGGGCAGTACGCGTGGTCGTCGAGCATGGGAGCCCCGGCTACCCGTCCTCGCGGCGCCGAAACGGCCGCGCGCCGCGCGTGCGTCACCGCGCGGCGGCCGGCGCGGGCGCGGACGCGGACGCCCCGTCGGCGTCGTCGGCGCCGGTGGCGACGGGACGGCGTCCCCGGATGACCACCATCTCCTCCTGCTCCTCCTCGCCCGGGCCCAGCACGCCGCGGCGGCGCAGCTCGGCGACCCGAGCGGCCATGAGCGGCCCGTACTCCCCGGTCTCGGCGTGGACGATCGAGACCTCCAGGCCGCCGTCGGCCAGCGCCCGACGCGTCTCGGCGATGCCCGCGACGTTGGAGTGGATCAGCAGGATCGACCCGCCGGGCCGCAGGCGTCCGGGAGCGTCGGCGCAGATCCGGTCCAGCACCGCGCGACCGTCGCGGCCGGCGTCCCACGCCCGCGCCGGGCCGCTCGTCGGGAGCGCGTCGTCGTCCGCCGGCAGGTACGGCGGGTTCGAGGTGATCAGGTCGAAGTCGCCGTCGACGGCGGCGAACAGGTCGCCGCGCCGGGCGTCGACCCGCGCCCCGTTCAGCCGGGCGTTGAGCCGCGCCGTCCACACCGCCCGCCGGGACACGTCCACGGCATGGGCCTCGGCGCCCTTCTGCGCCGCGCTGACCGCGATGACGCCGCTGCCCGTGCACAGGTCCAGGACGCGGTCGCCGGGGGCGATCTCGGGCCGCACGAGCCGCGCGAGCAGCCAGGAGTCCGACCGGGGCCGGAAGACGCCGGGGAGCGTGACGATGCGCATGACGGGGTACCTACCCGCCATGTCGATCGCCACACCCCGCCGCTCGGCGCTGGCCGCGGAGCTGCGCGAGACGTTCTCCGCCCCCGGGGACGCGCTCGTCGGGGTGGAGGAGGAGCTGATGCTCCTGGACCCGGAGACGCTCGACCTGACGCCGCGCGCGGCCGACGTGCTGGCGGCCGGCGCGGAGGACGAGCGCCTGCGGCTGGAGATGCCCGCGGCGCAGATCGAGGTGGTGCTGCCGCCGGCCCCGACGGTCGACGCCGCCGCGGCGGCGCTCGGCGCCGCCCGCGCGGACCTGGCGTCCCGCGCCGACGGGCTGGCCGTGCTCGCCGGGGCGGGCACGCACCCGTTCACCGCCGCGGAGGGCGTCCTGAACCCGCACCCCCGGTACGCCGAGATGGTGCGCGACTTCGGCGCCACGGCGCGGCGCCAGCTCGTCTTCGGCCTGCACGCGCACGTCTGCGTGCGCGGCCCCGAGCGCGTCGTGGCGGTGCACGACGCCCTGCGGTCGTACCTGCCCGACGTCGCCGCGCTCGCCGCGAACGCCCCGTTCGCGGACGGCCGCGACGCGGGGATGGCGTCGGTCCGGCCGGGCATCTCCGAGCTGCTGCCCCGCCAGGGGGTGCCGCCGGCGCTCGGCGACCTGGACGGCCTGGCGGCCGCGCTGGAGTGGGGTGCGGCGTCGGGCCGGGTGCCCGGACCGCACCGCTGGTGGTGGCAGCTGCGGCTGCACCCGACGCACGGCACGATCGAGGTGCGCGTCGCCGACGCGCAGGCCACGGTCGCCGACGCCCGCGCCGTCGTCGCGCTGATCCGCGCGCTCGTCCACCGCCTGGCCGAGCGCCACGACGCGGGCGAGACGCTGCCCGTGGCCCCCACGTGGCGCATCGAGGAGAACGCCTGGGTCGCGGCGCGCGACGGCCTGGACGCGCGCCTGGCGGACCTGCGCACCGGCGAGGTGCGCCCCGTCGCCGACCGCCTGCGCGCCCTCGTCCAGGACCTGGGGCCGACGGCCGAGCGGCTGGGCGACGGCGGCGCGCTCGCGGCCGCCGAGACGCTGATCGCCGACGGCGGCGGGGCCGCCCGCCAGCGCGCCGCCGCGGGCGGGGACGGGCGCGCCGCCGCCGCGTTCCTGGCCGAGCGCTTCCTCGCCGGCTGACGCGCGCGGCCCGCGGCCGCCCCGTCCCCGCGCCGCCGGCGACCGCCGCCCCCGCGCGCGGCGCGCGAGCGGGCGGGATTGCGGATCGGGTGGCCGGGGTACCCAGGCGCACGTGCCTCTCCTGCCTGCCGCCCGTGGGGATCTGAGCGCCGCCGTCCTGGACGCCCTCGTGGGCGCCCCGCCGGCCGTCGGCGACGCCGATCCCTTCGCCGGGGTCGCGGTCCCCTCGCCGGAGGACCCGTTCGGCGACGAGGACCTCCAGCTCGCGCTCTACGTGCTCTACGAGCTCCACTACCGGGGCTTCGACGGCGTGGACGACGACTGGGAGTGGTCCCCGGCGCTCCTCGGGCTGCGCGCGCGGCTCGAGGCGGTCTTCGAGGCCGGCCTGCGCCGCCTGGTGCCGCCGACGGACGAGCGGCCGACGGCCGAGGACATCGACGTCGTCCTGCGCGACATCGCCGACGACGACGAGCCGTCCCTGTCGAAGTTCCTGGGCCGCGAGGCGACGCTCGAGCAGTACCGCGAGGTGCTCGTCCACCGCTCCGCGTACCAGCTGAAGGAGGCGGACCCGCACTCGTGGGCGATGCCGCGCCTGCACGGCCGCCCGAAGGCGGCGCTCGTCGAGATCCAGGCGGACGAGTACGGCGGTGGGCGTCCCGACCGCATCCACGCGCAGCTCTTCGCCGACGCGATGGAGGCGCTCGGGCTGGACGCGACGTACGGCGCGTACCTGGAGCGCATCCCCGCCTCGGCGCTGGCGACGGTCAACCTGATGTCGTTCTTCGGCCTGCACCGTCGCCTGAAGGGCGCGATCGTCGGCCATCTGGCGCTGTTCGAGGCGACGTCCTCCGTCCCGAACGGCCGCTACGCCGCCGGCCTGCGCCGCCTGGGCCGCGACGACGCCGCGGCGACGGAGTTCTTCGACGAGCACGTCGAGGCCGACGCGGTCCACGAGAGCCTGGCCACCGTCGACCTGGCCGGCGGCCTGATCCGCCAGGATCCCGCGCTCGCCGCGGACGTCGTCTTCGGCGCCCGCTGCCTGTCCGTGCTGGAGGGCCGCTGGGCCGCCGGCATCCTCGAGGCCTGGCAGGCGGGCCGCTCCTCGCTGCTGCGCCCGCTCGACGCCGAGGCGGTGGCCGCATGAGCGACGAGACCCGCATCACCGCGTACCGCGACGGACCGCTCATCGTCCGCGGGCCGTTCCGCCTGGAGGACCAGGACGGCCACGAGATCGACCCGGGCCGCGAGGTCGTCGCGCTCTGCCGCTGCGGCCGCTCCCGGATCCGTCCCTTCTGCGACGGCTCCCACAAGCTCGTGCGCTTCCGCGCGCCGAGCCCGCGCGAGGACCGGCGCACCGTGCCGCCCGCGCGCGCCGCCGGGGACTGACCCCCGGCGGGCCCGGCCCGCCGCCCCTCCTCCCCGAGCGCTCCGTCCAGCCGCCCGCCGCGACCCGGCGGGCGGTGCTCGTCGGCGGCGCGGTGCGCGCGGGACCCGCCCGCGCGCCGCATCGGGCGGGCGGGCGGGCCGACGGCACGGCGGCCCTCGGCGCGCGACGGGATCGGCCCGCACGGACGGGACGCACGACGCGTCCCGGGCGGGGGTCGAAAGCACTTCTCAACGGCGCGTTTCGCCCCTGCGGCAGGCGGCCTGCGGGCCTGCGAGAAGTGTCTTCTGGTGATTCCTCCGCCCGTGGGGTTTCGGGGTCCTCGGACGGGGTATCCAGCCGGCATGCGCCCGACCGAGGTCCCCGCCGCCCGATGATCGTCCTGGGCGTCAACGCCGTCTTCCACGACCCCGCCGCGGCCATCGTGGTCGACGGCCGCATCGTGGCCGCCGCCGAGGAGGAGCGCTTCTCCCGACGCAAGCACGGCAAGCCGTCCGTCCCGTTCTCGACCTGGGAGCTGCCCGAGCAGGCCATCCGCTTCTGCCTGCGCGAGGCCGGCGTCCGCCCCGAGGACCTCGACGCCGTCGCGTACTCGTACGACCCCGCGCTCGCGCCCGCGACGGACGACGTGATCCAGGACGAGTGGGAGGGCCTGCGCACCCTCTACGTCCAGCGCGCCGGCCTGTTCCTGCGCACCGTCATGCCGGGGTTCGATCCCGAGAAGGTCCGCTTCGTCCCGCACCACGTCGCCCACGCGGCGTCCGCCTACCTGGCGTGCGGCGAGGACGACTGCGCCACGATGGTCGTCGACGGCCGCGGCGAGCGCGGGTCCTACCTGGCGGGGAAGGTCACCGACGGCCGCCTGCAGCCGCTCGCCGACCAGGCGCTCCCCCACTCCCTCGGCCTGCTCTACGAGGGACTGACCGAGCACCTGGGCTTCCACCGCGGGTCGGACGAGTACAAGGTGATGGCGCTCGCCTCGTACGGGCGCCCGCGCTTCGCCGACGCGCTGGCCGAGCACGTCCACGTGACCCCCGACGGCGGCTTCCGCGCCGCCGGCGTCGACTTCGAGCGCTTCGCGCCCCGCATCCCGGCGGGGCAGGAGGTCCGCCCGGACAGCCAGGCGCACGCCGACCTGGCGTCGAGCGTGCAGCGGCGCGTCGAGGACGTGCTCATCGAGCTCGCCACCGGCCTGCACGAGCAGACCGGGGCGCGCACCCTCGCGATGGCCGGCGGCGTGGCGCTGAACTGCGTGGCCAACAGCCGCCTGCACCGCGAGACGCCCTTCGAGCGGATCTGGGTGCAGCCCGCGGCGGGCGACTCGGGCACGGCGCTCGGCGCCGCCCTGTACGTGGCGCGCGAGCTCGGCGACCGGCCCGGCCCCTTCACCACGCCGGACCTGGGCTGCGGCTTCGACGACGCCGAGCTGGAGGCGTCGCTGCAGCGCGCCGGGCTGCCGTACGAGCGGCCGGACGACCTCGCCGGCGCCGTCGCCGACATCCTCGCGGACAACGGCGTCATCGCCTGGTTCCAGGGCCGCAGCGAGTTCGGTCCGCGCGCGCTCGGCCACCGCTCCCTGCTGGCCGACCCGCGCCACACGGACAACCTCGAGCGGATGAACGACATCAAGGGGCGCGAGCAGTTCCGCCCCGTCGCGCCGATGGTCCTGGCCGACCGCGCGGCCGAGATCTTCTCGGGCGGCCCCCTGCCCAGCCCGTACATGCTCTTCACGCACGACGTGGCCCCGGAGTGGCGCGACCGCATCCCGACGGTCGTGCACGTGGACGGCAGCGCCCGCGCCCAGACCGTGGACGAGCGCGACGAGCCGCTGATGGCCGCCGTCCTGCGGGAGTTCGACGCGCGCACCGGCGTGCCGGTCCTCGTCAACACGAGCCTGAACACCTCGGGCCGCCCGATGGTCGACGACCCGCAGGACGCGATGGAGCTCTTCGGCTCGGCGCCCGTGCAGGCGCTCGTGATCGGCCCCTTCGTCGTGCGCCGCGCCGCCCTGGCCGCGGGCCGTCCGCCGCTGGCGCTCGCGGACGAGGAGGCGGCGTGAGCGGCGGGGAGGCCACGCCCTCCCCGCGCTTCGACGTCGTCGTCCCGACCGTCGGCCGCGCGACGCTGCCGGCCACGCTGGCCGCGCTGACGCCCGCCGTGCCGCGCGGGCTCGGCCAGGTGCTGCTCGTCGACGACCGTCCCGGCGCCGACGCGACCGACCCGGTGGTCGACCGGGACGCGCTGCCGGCCGGCCTGGGCGAGCGCGTGCGGATCCTGCGCAGCGGCGGCCGCGGTCCCGCGGGGGCGCGCAACGTCGGCTGGCGCGCCGGCACCGCCCCGTGGGTCGCCTTCCTCGACGACGACGTGCTGCCGCCCGACGGGTGGGCCGCCGCGCTCGCCGCCGACCTGGACGCCGCCGCCCCCGACGTCGCCGGCGTGCAGGCGCGTCTGGTCGTCCCGCGGCCCGCGGGGCGGCGTCCGACGGACCAGGAGCGCTCCGACGGCGCGCTCGAGGACGCGGCGTGGGCCACGGCCGACATGGCGTACCGGCGTGAGGCGCTCGAGGCCGCGACCGGCTTCGACGAGCGCTTCCCCCGCGCGTACCGCGAGGACGCCGACCTCGCCCTGCGGCTCGAGCGCGCGGGCTGGCGCCTCGCGCGCGGCGCGCGCGTCTGCGTGCACCCGCCGCGCACCGCCCCGTGGCACGCGAGCGTCGGCCGGCAGCGCGGCAACGCCGACGACGCCACGATGCGCACGCTGCACGGCCCGGACTGGCGCGCCGCCG
Source organism: Patulibacter sp. SYSU D01012 (assembly GCF_017916475.1). Lineage (GTDB taxonomy): Bacteria > Actinomycetota > Thermoleophilia > Solirubrobacterales > Solirubrobacteraceae > Patulibacter. The sequence goes on along the minus strand of NZ_JAFMTB010000001.1, from coordinate 1,046,754 downwards.
CCCGCGTGCCCCGCGGCCGCCGCCGCGTGCACCTGGCCACCGTCGCCGCCGGCGCCGCCGCCGCCGGCCTGGCCGCCGCCGGGCGCCCGCGCGCCGCGGCGCTCGCCGCCGCCGGCTGGGCGGCGTCGACGGCGCAGTTCTCCTGGACCCGCATCGCCCCCGGGCCGCGCACGCCGCGCGAGACCGCCGCGATGGTCGCCACCTCGGCCCTGATCCCGCCCGCCGCCGCGTGGCACTGGGCGCGGGGCTGGGTCCGCGTGGCCCGGATGGACGACCGCGCCCCGCTGCCGGCCGCCGGCCCGCGCCCCGCGGCGCCGGCCGCCGCCGACCCGCGGCCCGCCGCCGCCGCCGTGCCGCAGGAGGCCGCGGCCGGTGCCTGAGTCCCCCCGCCGCCCGGGCCGGCCCGACGCCGTCCTGTTCGACCGCGACGCCACGCTCGTCGTCGACGTCCCGTACAACGGCGACCCCGACGCGGTCGTCCCGATGCCGGGGGCGCGCGAGGCCCTCGACCGCCTGCGCGCGGCCGGGATCCCCGTCGGCGTGGTCTCGAACCAGAGCGGCATCGCCCGCGGGCTGATCACCCGCGAGCAGGTCGAGGCCGTCAACGCGCGCGTCGCCCGGCTGCTCGGCCCGCTCGACCCGATCGTCTTCTGCCCCCACGGCCCCGACGACGGCTGCGCCTGCCGCAAGCCGGCGCCGGGAATGGTCCTCGAGGCCGCGCGCCGCCTGGGCGTCGATCCCGCCCGCTGCGCCGTGGTGGGGGACATCGCCGCCGACGTCGGCGCCGCCGCCGCGGCCGGGGCGCGCGGGATCCTGGTCCCCACCCCGATCACGCTCGAGCCCGAGGTCGCCGCGGCGCCCGAGGTGGCGCGCGACCTGGCCGAGGCCGTCGACCTGCTGCTGGCGCCGGCGCAGGTGCCGGCGTGAGCGGGACGCTCCTCACCCGCCTGGACAGCCTCGGCGACGTCCTGCTCACCGGCCCCGCCGTGCGCGCCGCGGCGCGCACGGGCGGCCCCGTGACGCTCGTCGTCGGGCCGCGCGGCGTGCCCGCCGCGCGGATGCTGCCCGGCGTCGACGAGGTCGTGGTCTTCCACACGCCGTGGATCGACGCGACCCCAGGCCCCGTCGACCGCGCCGGGATGGACGACCTGGTCGCCCGCATCGCCGCGATCGCGCCCGACCGGGCGGCGATCCTCGGCTCGTTCCACCAGAGCCCGCTCCCCACCGCCCTGCTGCTGCGGCTGGCCGGCGTGCCCGAGATCGCCGCGGTCAGCGTCGACTACCCCGGCACCCTCCTGGACCACCGGCTGCGCGACCCCGGCGACGTGCACGAGGTCGAGCGCAGCCTGCTCGTCGTCCGCGCCCTGGGCCTGGAGCCCGACGACGACCCCCGCATGGCCGTCCGGCGCGACCCGGCCGCGCGGCCCGACGCCCTGCCCGACGGCGACTACGTCGTGGTGCATCCGGGTGCGTCGGTGCCGGCCCGCGCCTGGGCGCCCGAGCGCCACCGCGACCTCGTCCGGGCGCTCGCGGACCGCGGCCACCGCGTCGTCGTCACCGGCGGGCCCGACGAGACGGCGCTCACCGCCGTCGTCTCGGACGACGGCGCCACGGCGCTCGACCTCGGCGGCCGCACCGACGTGCCGGGGATGGCCGAGATCCTCGCCGGCGCGCGCGTGGTCGTCGTCGGCAACACCGGACCCGCGCACCTGGCCGCGGCGGTCCGGGTGCCGATCGTCTCGCTCTTCGCCCCCACGGTGCCGGCCGCGCGCTGGCGCCCCTGGGCCGTCCCGCAGGAGCTGCTGCACCTGCCGGTGCCGTGCGCCGGGTGCCGGGCCACGACGTGCCCGGTCCCCGGCCACCCCTGCCTCGACGACCTGCCGGTCGACGAGGTCGTCGCGGCCACGGAGCGTCTGCTCCGCGGTCCGGCGGCGGGGCCGGCCACGAGTCCCGACCTGGAGGTCACCCGATGATCATCTCCCTGGTGTCCGAGCACGCGAGCCCCCTCGCCGTGCTCGGCGGCGTCGACGCCGGCGGCCAGAACGTCCACGTCGCGGCGCTCGCGTGCGCCCTGGCGCGGGAGGGCCACGAGGTGGTCGTCCACACCCGCCGCGACGACCCCGCGCTGCCCGCCCGGGTCCCGTTCGCGGACGGCGTCGTCGTCGAGCACGTGGACGCCGGCCCCGCGACGACGCTGCCGAAGGACGACCTGCTGCCGCACATGGCCGCGTTCGGCCGCAGGCTGCGCGAGAGCTGGTCGGTGCCCGGCCGTCGTCCCGACGTCGTGCACGCGCACTTCTGGATGTCGGGCCTGGCCGCGGTCGAGGCCGCCCGTCCGCTCGGCGTCCCGGTCCTGCAGACCTTCCATGCGCTCGGCGTCGTCAAGCGCCGCCACCAGGGCGCCGCCGACACGAGCCCGGCGGCGCGCGCCACGCTCGAGCCCGAGCTGGCGCGCACCGTCGACCACGTGCTCGCCACGTGCAGCGACGAGGTCTTCGAGCTGCGTCGCCTGGGCACGCCGCGCGGGCGCATCACCGTCGTGCCGTGCGGCGTCGACCTGACGCGGTTCACGCCCGACGGCCCCGCCGAGGCGCGCGCGAACGACCGCTTCCGCATCCTCGCCGTCAGCCGCATGGTGCCGCGCAAGGGCATCGGCGACCTGATCACCGCCCTGCCGGGCGTGCCGGGGGCCGAGCTCGTGATCGCGGGCGGGCCGGACCGGGAGCGGCTGGACACGGACGAGGAGGCCGTCCGGCTGCAGCACCTGGCGCGCACGCTCGGCGTCGCCGACCGCGTCGACTTCCGCGGGCGGGTCGCCCGCGAGGACCTGCCGACGCTGCTGCGCTCCGCCGACGTCGTCGGCTGCGTCCCCTGGTACGAGCCGTTCGGCATCGTGCCGCTCGAGGCAATGGCCTGCGGCGTGCCCGTCCTGGCCAGCGCGGTCGGCGGGATGATCGACACCGTCGTGCACGGCGAGACGGGGTGGCACGTGCCGCCCCGCGCCCCCGACGCGATCGCCGCCGAGTTGCGGCGCGTGATGGCGGCGCCGGAGGAGCGGGTGCGCTGCGGCGTCCATGGCGCCCGCCGGGCTGCCCGCCGCTACGGCTGGGACCGGATCGCCCAGAGCACCCTCGAGGCGTACGACCGCGTGCTGCCGGCAGAGCGCCGGGCCGCGGCCACCGCCAGCCGTCGCGAGCGGGCGGTGACGTCGTGAGGGCCGGCGACGCGGCGGACGCGCTCGTCGGCGCGATCCGCGACAGCCAGGAGGTCCTGGACGAGGTCGAGGCGTGGGGCACGGCGATCGCCGACCTGTGCCTGGGCGGCGGGCGCCTGCTCGTGGCCGGCAACGGCGGGAGCGCGGCGGAGGCGCAGCACCTGACCGCCGAGCTCGTCGGCCGGTTCGAGACGGAGCGGCGACCGCTCAGCGCGCTCGCCCTCCACGCCGAGACGTCGTCGCTCACCGCGATCACGAACGACTACGGCGCCGACCAGGCGTTCGCGCGGCAGGTCCGGGCGCACGGCCGGGCCGGCGACATGCTCCTGCTGCTCAGCACGTCCGGCGAGAGCACCAACCTGGTGGCGGCCGCCGCGGCGGCGCGCGAGCTGGGCGTGGCGACGCTGGCGCTGACCGGCCCGGGACCGAACGCGCTGGCGACCGCCTGCGACCGTGCCGCGCTCGTGCCGGCGCCGCGCTCGGCGACCATCCAGGAGATCCACCTGCTGGCCGTGCACGTCCTGTGCCGCGCCGTCGACGCCCGGGTGGCCGAGGTCTCCGCCGCGGGCCTGGGCGTCGCCTACGACGGCGTGCCGGTGCGCGGCGTCGCCGACCTGGCCCGCCGCGCGCTCGGCGGGATCGCCTCGATCCGTCAGGAGCCCACCCGATGACCCGCCTGCTCGTGGTCGGCGACGCCCTGCTCGACGTCGACATCGAGGGCAGCGCCGACCGCCTGTCGCCCGACGCGCCCGTCCCGGTCATCACGGCCGAGGAGCACCGCCCCCGCCCGGGCGGCGCCGGCCTGGCGGCCGTGCTCGCCGCGCGCGACGGCGCCGACGTCACGCTCGTCACCGCGCTCGGCGACGACGAGGACGGCCGCCGCCTGCGCGCCCTGCTCGCCGACGAGGGCGTGGCCGTGCACGACCTGGGCCGCGACGGCGACACCGTCTCGAAGACGCGCATCCTGGCCGGTGGCCGCCCGGTCGCGCGCCTGGACCGCGGCACGCCCGGCGTCCCCCACGACCTGGCGGACTCCGCGGCCGTGGGCGACCACGACGCCGTGCTCGTCGCCGACTACGGCCTGGGCGTCTCCGCCGCCGAAGGGGTCCGGGCGTTCCTGTCCGCCCGCCTGGCCGCCGGCGTGCCGGTCGTCTGGGACCCGCACCCGAAGGGCAGCGAGCCCGTCGCCGGGATCACCCTCGTCACGCCCAACCTGAAGGAGGCGCGGGCGTCCGCCGGCGACGGCCCCGAGGGCGAGAAGGCCGTGCCCGCCGCGTGCCGCGCCGGCGAGGAGCTGGCCGGCCGCTGGGAGGCCGCGCACGTGTGCGTGACGATCGGCGAGGGCGGCGCGGTGCTGACCGCCCCGGGCGCGGCCCCGCTCGTCGTCGGCCCGCCGCGCGTGGCGACCGGCGACCCGTGCGGCGCCGGCGACCGCTTCGCGTCGCGCCTGGCGCTGGCCGTCGGCGACGGCAAGGCGCCCGAGGACGCGGTCCGCGCGGCCGTCGCGGCCGCCGCGGCGTTCGTCGACGCGGGCGGCGCCCGTGCGGCCGGCGGCCTGCCCGTCCAGCCCGCCGCCCCGTCCGGCCCGGCCGCGTCCGTGACCCGCGAGAGCGCGGCGCTCGAGCTCGTCGAGCGCGTCCGCGCCCGCGGCGGCACCGTCGTCGCGACCGGCGGCTGCTTCGACCTGCTCCACGCCGGCCACGTCGAGTCGCTGCAGGCCGCGCGCGAGCTCGGCGACGCGCTCGTCGTGTGCCTGAACTCCGACGACTCCGTCCGGCGCCTGAAGGGCCCGGAGCGGCCGATCATCCGCGAGGAGGACCGGGCCGCCGTGCTCGGCGCCCTCGCGTGCGTCGACGCCGTCGCCGTGTTCGCGGAGGACACCCCCGTGGCGCTCCTGGAGCGCCTGCGCCCCGACCTGTTCGTCAAGGGCGGGGACTACCGGCCCGAGGAGCTGCCGGAGACGCCCGTGCTCGCCCGCTGGGGCGGCCGCGTCGTCACCGTGCCGCTCAAGGCGGGCCGTTCCACCACATCCATCCTGCAGGAGGTACGCCGTGTCGCATGACGACGTGGGCACCGTGTTGATCACCGGAGGGGCGTCCGGCCTGGGCGCCGCCTTCGCCGAGCTCGTGCGCGAGGAGGGCGGCACGCCCGTCGTCCTCGACGTCAACGCGCCGGCCGGGGGCATCGACCACGAGATCGTGGACCTCTCCGACGGCCGCGCCACCGAGGCGGCCGTGGCCCGGGTCGTCGAGCGGCACGGCGACCTCTTCGGCGTCCTCTGCGCCGGTGGCACCGACAAGTGCGGCCAGCTGACCGACGTCGACGGCGAGACGTGGGAGAAGGTCGTGGCGGTCAACCTGTTCGGCACCGCCGCCGTCGCCCGCGCCGCGCTGCCGTCGCTCGAGCGCTCCGGCGGCACGCTGGTGACCGTCGCGTCGACGCTCGGCTTCCGCGCGCTGCCCGACGCCACGGCGTACTGCGCGAGCAAGTTCGGCGTCGTCGGCATGACCCGCGCGCTCGCCGCCGAGACGGCCGGCCGGGTCCGCGTGACGCTGCTCGTCCCGGGCGGGATGCACACGGCGTTCTTCGACGACCGGCCCGAGCAGTACAAGCCCGCCCCCGGGCAGGAGCTCAACGACCCGCGCAACACGGCCGCGGCCGCGCTCTTCGCGATGCGCCAGCCGGGGACGTGCGAGATCCGCGAGCTCGTCGTCACGACGTCGCAGGAGGGCTCGTGGCCCCCGTAGGCCGCGAGCCTGCCGCCGAGCGTCCCGACGCCTCCCCCGCCCCGCGCGCCGTCGTCCTGCGCGCGCTGGGGCTGGGGGACCTCCTCACCGCCGTGCCCGCCCTCCGCGGGCTGCGGCGGGCCCTGCCGGGGCACCGGATCGAGCTGGCGGCCCCCGCGGCCCTCGCGCCGCTGGCCGCCCTCTCCGGCGCCGTCGACGAGACGGTCGCAGTGCCGTCCCTCGTCACCCTCCCCGACCCCGTCCCGCCGCTGCCCGCGCGCCTGCACGGCGCGGAGGTCGCGGTCAACCTGCACGGCGCCGGCCCGCAGAGCCACGAGCTGCTGCGGGCCACGCGGCCGAGGCGTCTGATGGCGTTCGCCTGCGGCCCGTTCCCCGACGGCCCGGCGTGGGATCCCGACGAGCACGAGGTCGAGCGCTGGTGCCGGCTGCTCGGCGCCCACGGCGTGCCGTGCGACCCGCACGACCTGCTGCTGCCGCGGCCCGAGGGACGCGGCGGGGGCGGCTCGCGCAGCGGGGGCGGCTCGCGCGACGGGGGCGGCTCGCGCAGCGGGGGCGGCTCGCGCGACGGGGGCCGCGGAGGTGGCGGGCACGCCGCGGGTGGTGAGGGCGCCGGCAGCGGCGAGCACGCCGCGCGCGGCGCCGTCGTGCTGCACCCGGGTGCGGCGTCCGGGGCGCGGCGCTGGCCCGTCGAGCGGTTCGCGGCGGTCGCGCGGGCACTGACCGCGGCCGGCGAGCGGGTCCTCCTCACCGGCTCGCCGGCCGAGGCCGGGCTCGCGGCCGAGCTCGCCCGGCGCGCCGACCTGCCGGACGGCGCCTGCCTGGCCGGCCGCACCGACGTGCTCGGCCTGGCGACCGTCGTCGCCGACGCGGCGTGCGTCGTGGCCGGCGACACCGGCGTCGCGCACCTCGCCACGGCGATGGGCACCCCGTCCGTCCTGCTGTTCGGCCCGACGCCGCCGACGGCGTGGGGCCCGCTCATCGGCCGCGACCCGGACGCGCCGCGCCACCTCGTCCTGTGGGCCGGCCGCACCGGCGACCCGCACGCCGACGCCCCCGACCCGGGACTGCTCGAGATCACGCCGCAGGCCGTGCTCGACGGCGTGCGGCGCGTGCGGGCGACCGGTCCGGCACGGCGCGACGGCTGACGGGGCGGCGCATGGCGGGCGGGGGCGCGTTCGTCCTCGGGGCCGGATACCGGCCCCCAGCCGGAACGCGCCGGCGGGCGCGGCCGCGTTCTCCCTCAGGGCCGCATGCCGGCCCTGAGCCGGAACGCGCCGGCGGGCGGGGCCGCGTTCTCCCTCGGGGCCGTATGCCGGCCCTCAGCCGGAACGCGCCGGCGGGCGGGGCCGCGTTCTCCCTCAGGGCCGCATGCCGGCCCTCAGCCGGAACGCGCCGGCGGGCGCGGCCGCGTTCTCCCTCAGGGCCGGATACCGGCCCTGAGCCGGAACGCGCCGGCGGGCGGGGCCGCGTTCTCCCTCAGGGCCGCATGCCGGCCCTCAGCCGGAACGCGCCGGCGGGCGGGGCCGCGTTCTCCCTCAGGGCCGCATACCGGCCCTCAGCCGGAACGCGTCGGCGGGCGGGGCCGCGTTCGCCCTCAGGGCCGCATACCGGGCCTCAGCCGGAACGCGCCGACCCGGTCGACGCCCCTGCCCCGGCCCCGGCCCCGCACCGCCCCCGCCGCCGCCCCGCCTCAGGCCGGGACGAGGTCCGCGAGGAGCGCGTCCCAGTCCACCAGGAAGCGGTCCAGGCCGAAGCGCTCGAGCGCGTGGGCGCGGGCGCGGGCGCCGCGCTCGCGGGCCAGGTCGGGGTCCGCGAGCAGCTCGCGCACCGTCGCCTCGATCACGTCGGGGCGGTTGGTGACCGTGGCGACGTCGGCGGGGATCGCCTCGGGCGCCTCGGTCGTGGAGAGGGCGACGACCGGCATCCCCAGCTGCATCGCCTCGAGCAGCGACAGGCCGAGCGACGTCCACCGGTTGAGGTGCACGTAGACGCGCCGGCGGGCCATCTCGCGGTGCAGGTCGGCGTGCGGCAGGTCGCCCACGCCGCCGAGCGACTCGGCGTCGATGCCGAACAGGTCGAGCGGCAGCCGCTCGCGAAGGTCCAGGATCAGGTCGGTGCCCGTGACCCGCCCGCGGCGCCGCGCCTCGTTCGCCACGGCCGCGACGCGCGCGAGCTCGCCGGTGTACCGGTGCCCGGGGTCGACGATGCCGTGCTCGATGACGTGGGTCGGGGCGGTGCCGCAGTCCCACATCAGCCGGTTGAAGTGCGTGACGTGCACGATCGGGACGCCCCAGTCGCGCGCGGGGTGCACCAGCTCGGCGATCCGCCCCTGGGGCGCGTTGTGCTCGACGTACACGGCGGGAACGTCGCGCCCGGGCCGCCGCCCGCCGAGCCACTCCGTGGCGAGCTCGAGCTCGTGCGGGCGCTGCAGCAGCACGAGGTCGAAGGGCTCGTCCGCGAGCGCCTCCGGCGGCAGCTCGCGCACCTCGTCCGGCCAGGCGTAGGTGCGCGCGCGACCCACGCCGTCCGGTCCGCGGTCGGGCAGGACCGGGACGACGTAGTCGTGGCCCCCGTGCACGAACCCCGTCGTCCAGGACCCGTGCACGTGCCACAGGAGGATCCTCACGCGGCGACGGCCTCCGCGTCGGCGTCGTGCGTGGCGGGCATGCCCGCGACGTCGCCGTTCTCGGCGCGGTCGCGCATCCGGGTCAGGGCCCGGCGGAGCAGGCGCGACACCTGCATCTGCGAGACGCCGACCTCGGCCGCGATCTCGCGCTGCAGGCGATCCTCGACGAAGCGCATGCGCACGATCTTACGGTCCCGGGCGTCGAGGTCCCCGCAGCACTCGCGGATCAGGTGGCGGTGCTCCGCGCGCACGAACTCGGGATCCACGGCGCCGGTCAGGTCCATCGCGTCGCCGTCCTCGCCGACCGGCCGGTCGAGCGACATCGCGCGGTAGCCCTGGCCGCCGCGCAGGGCCTCCTCGATCCGCTCGGGCGACTCCTCGAGCTCGGCGGCCAGCTGCGCCACCGTGGGCTCGCGTCCCGTCCGCGCCTGCATCCGCGCGGTGGCGCGCTCGACCTTGGCGTCGAGCTCCTGGATCGACCGGGGGACGTGGATCGACCACGAGTGGTCGCGGAAGTGGCGCTTGATCTCGCCGGTGATGTTCGGGGCGGCGAACGAGACGAAGCGGTGACCGGTGGAGGCGTCGAAGCGGTCGATCGCCTTGATCAGCCCGACGCACCCGACCTGGACGAGGTCGTCGAACGGCTCGCCCTTGCCGGAGTAGGGTCGGGCCAGGGAGCGAACGAGCGGGAGCGCGCGCTCCACGAGCTCGTCGCGGGCACGGAGATCTCCGTACCGGTGGTAGCGCCGGAGGAGCGCGAGATCGCGCTGCTCGTTGCGGTTCATGGGGGGACTCCTGTGACGTGCTTGCGGATCACCGCGACGACGAGGAGCCCGAACAGGGGGACCAGCTCCACGACCCGACGGGTCTGCTGCAGGTCATGCCCGTTGCCGTAGCCCTGGGGGCGAGGACCGCTTCGGCGTGCCTGCCCGCACGGAGCAGAGGGACCGATCGGGTCCGGCGACAGCCGGCACGGTCCCACCGTAACACGGTTCACCGGCCCCGTGGGAGCCAGGTCGCGCACCCGCCGGATGGCGCGAATCCCCCGTCCCGTTCTGGACGCGCGGCGCGCTTCCGTCGCGGCGGGTCGGGGTATGAATGGTCCGTTGCCTGCCTTCCCCGAATCCCCGTCTCCGCGTGCGCCCCGGGCGACCGTCCCCGCTCCTGCGCACGCCGTCCAGGACCGCGAGGTCGCCACCTGGCTGGCCCGTCGCCGCCACCACCACGGCGCGTACCCGCTCGAGCGCCTGGCGTCCGTCGCCGACGCCGCGCGGGTCAGCGTCGTGATCCCCGCCAAGCGCACCGCGGACACGATCGGCCGGATCCTCGACGTGACCGTGGCCCCGCTCGTCGCCGCGGGCGTCGTGGACGAGGTCGTCGTGGTCGACGCGGCCTCGGACGACGGCACGGCCCGGGTCGCCGCCGCGCACGGCGCCCGGGTCGTGCAGGAGAGCGCCGTGCGCCCCGACGTGGGCCCGTGCCGTGGGAAGGGCGACGCGATGTGGCGCGCCCTGCACGTGACGGACGGCGACGTCGTCGCGTTCCTGGACGCGGACACCGCCGATCCCGACCCCGCGCACCTGCGCGGCATCGTCGGCCCGCTGCTCACCGACCCGACGGTCGCGATGGTGCGTGGGGCGTTCGACCGGCCGTACCGCACGGCGTCCGGCCGGACCGAGCCGCACGGCGGAGGACGCGTCACCGAGCTGATGGCGCGGCCGCTGCTCAACCTGCACCGGCCGCTGCTGTCGGGGTTCCGTCAGCCGCTGGCCGGCGAGTTCGCGGCGCGACGGACGCTGCTCGAGGCGCTGCCCTTCCCGGTGGGCTACGGCGTCGAGGTCTCCACCCTCATGGACGCCCTGGACCGCGTCGGCCTGGACGCCCTGGCCGAGGTCGACCTGGGCGAGCGGCAGAACCGCCACCAGCCGCTGCGCGACCTGGGCCTGATGGCCTACGCCGTGCTGTGCGCCGTCGAGCGCCGGATCGACCGGGACGCCGCGGCCCCCGTCGGGCTGCGGCTGCCGTGGGAGGACGGCGCCGTGCGCGCGGTGCCCGTCGACGAGCGGCCGCCCGTCGCCGCCGGCCGGGCCGCCACGGGGCCGCGGGACGGGGCGGCCGCGGCCCTGGCGGCGTCGGCGCCGGGGCGGGCCGCGCGGCCGGCCGCGGTGCGGTGCGCCCCGTGACCCGCGCGGCGTACCTCGACCTGGACGGCACCCTGCTGGACCCCGGCGGCCGGATCGTGCCCGACACGCTCCGCGCCGTCGAGCACGTGCGGGCCGCCGGCTGGCTGCCGGTCCTGCTGACCGGTCGGTCGCGGTGGGTGGCCGTGGCGATCGGGCGCACCCTCGGGATCGCGGACGTGATCTGCGAGCTCGGGGCCGTGCTCGTCGTCGACGGGCAGGCGCACGCCGCGATCCCCGGCGCGCTCCCGGTGCCGCGGGAGGCGCTGGTGCGGGCGCTCGCGGCGCTCCCCGCCGAGCAGCACGAGCCCGACGCGCCGCGGATGGCGGGCGTCGTCCTGCGCAGCGCCGCGCCGGCCGAGGCGCTGACCGCCGCGCTGGCGTCCGCCGGCCTGAACGGCTGGCAGGCGGTCGACAACGGCCCGAGCCACCGCCCGCTCGCGGACGGCCGCGCCGCACGCGTCGTCCACCTGCTGCCGACCGGGGTGGACAAGACCGCGGGCCTGCGGCGGCACCTGGCGCACCGGGGCCTGGACGCCGCCGCCGCAGGGGTCGTCGGCGACTCGCCCGCCGACGTCGCGTGCGCCGACGCCGTGCCGGCCACCGTGGTGGTGCGCTCCGCCGACGCGCAGGCCCTGCGGGCCGCGGACGCGCGCGGCCTGCGGGTGACGGACGCGCCCGGGGCGACCGGGGCGCTCGAGGCGGTGCGGGCGCTGACGGCGTCGCGCGCCGCCGTGACCGCCGCGGGGTGAGCGGGCGTCGGCCGGCGCCGTGGTCGCGACGCCGGCCGCTCACCCGGGACGCCCGTACCCGGCCGCCCGCGGCGCTATCGCCCGATCGCGTCGACCCGGCCGGCGGCCGCTCGGCCTCGCGTATCATCGGTCGGACGGGCGGCGTCCTGGCGAGGATCGCTCCTGCCGCGGCGCCCGCCGCTCCCCGTCCCCGTCGCGTCCGCTTGACCTCCGTCCCGCCCGACCCCGTCCCCGAGAGCCCGCTGCAGGCGATCTCGAACGCGCTGGCCCAGATCTACAAGGCCCAGTTCGGTCGGGGCCCGACGAAGATCAGGACGCACTTCGCCGGCCCCGACACGGTCGTCTGCGTCCTCGAGGACACCCAGACGACGGCGGAGCGTCGGCTCGTCGCGCGGGGCGAGTCGCAGCGTCTGCGGGACGCGCGCCTGTTCCTGCAGGCTGCGGCCGAGGACGAGCTGCGCGCGGCGGTGCAGGAGGCGACCGGCCGCGCCGTGCGGGCCTTCGTGAGCGGCTGCGACCCGGCGGCGGACGCGTCCGCCGAGGTCTTCCTGCTCGAGCCCGAGGGCTAGGCCCCGCGGCCGCCCGCGGGCGGGGGCGCGTCCGCGTCCGGCGACGACGGGTCCGCGTCCTCCGCGTGGGCCAGCTCCCCCGCCAGCTCGCCCGCGAGCTCCGCGGCGGCGGCCGCGCGGTCGGCGCGGCTGCCCCGGTCGCGACGCCGCAGCGGGTGGGCGACGCGGCCCGCCATCCGGTCCAGGCGCGCGACGGCGTCCCCGAGCGTGTCGACGTCGCCGGCGATCCGGCCCACCGTCGCGTCCATGCCCTCGAACGCGCCGCGCAGCACGCGGACGTCGGGCGGCAGCTCGCCGAGCTCCTCGCGCAGCGCGTCGACCGCGCCGATGACGCCCTGGACGTCCTCGCGCATGCCACGGACCTCCTGCCGCACGTCGGCCAGGATCGCGACCTCGAGGCGCAGCAGGCGCAGCTCCTCGGGCAGCGCGCGGAGCGACCGCTCCAGGGCCAGCACCGCGTCGAGGGCGGCCTCGACGCGGGGCAGCTGCAGCCGCGGCAGGGTCGGGACGCCGGGGACCGGAACGCGCATCTGCCTCACAGCGTGCCGGTCGGCGGCCCGGCGTGCGTCACGCCGGGGTGCGGTCCCGCCGCGCGGCGGCCTTCGCGGCCACCGCGCGCTCGTCGCCGCCGTGGGCGACCGTGGCGCGGCCGAACGAGCGCCCGAGCGCCCGCACCTCGTCCTCCATCTGCGGCACCATCTTGCGGCCGCGCAGGCGGATCGGCAGGTCGCCGAGCGGACTGATCACGACGGTGCGCAGCGCCTGGAAGACCGCCAGCGAGCGCGGCACGTAGACGCGACGCTTCCGCCGCGCGATGCCGTCGGCGAACGCCACGGCGCACGCCTCGACCGAGGTCGTCGAGCCGAGCGGGCCAGGCAGCTCCTTGCGCGCCTGCCGGAACGTCGGCAGGTCGTCCTCGGTGTCGCGGACCAGGTCCGTGTCGATCCAGCTCGGGTGGGCCGAGCCGACCTTCACGCCCAGGTGGGCAACCTCCAGGCGCAGCACGTTCGCGAACGCCTCCGCGCCGGCCTTCGAGGAGCAGTACGCCGCCATGCCGGGCAGGATCGTGAACGAGGCGAGCGACGCGACGACGAGGACGTAGCCCCGGCGCTCGATCACGTGCGGGAGCGCCGCGCTGACCGTGCGGATGACGCCGTTCAGGTTGACGTCGATCGTCCGGACGAGGGCGTCGGCGGGGTTGATGCGCACCGTTCCGTTGTTCGCGATCCCCGCGTTGGCCATCACGACGTCGATGCCGCCCAGGGCGTCGACGGTGCCGGCGACCGCCGCGTCGACCGCCTCCTGGTCCGTCACGTCCGCCTCGAACCACACGTGGCCGCCGCGGCCCGTCGCGTTCAGCTCGTCCGCCAGCGCGCGCAGCCGATCGGGCTCCATCCCGACGAGCGACAGCCGCGCGCCGCGGCGGGCCAGCACCCGCGCCGTCTCGGCCCCGATCCCGCGCGCCGCGCCGGTGATCAGGACGACCTTGCCCTCCACGCTCTTCCCCATGCGGCGCACCCTACTCCACCGTAGGTAGCGGCGCCACCCGCGGCTACTCGCCAGTAGGCGTACGGGGCCACGGGCGCCAGGACGGCCCGCGGTCCGCTTCCGTCCGTCGCCGGCCGGGTACTCGTCCGGCCATGTCCACCCCATCGACCGCCTCACCGGACGAGGAGCGCGACGACCTCCACGTCTCCCGGGTGATCCTGACGTCGGGCGTCGCGGCGCTCGGCGGCTTCCTCTTCGGCTTCGACTCGTCCGTCATCAACGGCGCCACCGCCGCGATCCGGGACGAGTTCGACCTGAACTCGTTCGTGCAGGGCTTCGTCGTCGCGATCGCCCTGCTCGGCGCCGCGATCGGCGCCTGGTACGCGGGCCGGATCGCCGACCGCTACGGCCGCATCCGCGTCATGGTCATCACGGCCGGCGTGTTCATCCTCAGCTCGCTCGGCTCGATGCTCGCGTTCTCGTGGGTCGACCTGGCGGTGTGGCGCCTCGTCGGCGGCGCGGCGATCGGCTCCGCGTCCGTGATCGCGCCGGCGTACATCGCCGAGATCGCGCCGGCCGGGCTGCGCGGCCGCCTCGGCTCGCTGCAGCAGCTCGCGATCGTCGTCGGCATCTTCGTCGCGCTGCTGTCGGACTACTTCCTCGCCGAGGCGGCGGGCGGCGCCGACCAGGACCTGTGGCTGGGCCTGGAGGCGTGGCGCTGGATGTTCCTGGCGGCCGCGGTGCCGGCGCTCGTCTACGGCGTGCTGGCGCTGCAGATCCCGGAGTCGCCCCGCTACCTCGTCGCCCACGACCGCGAGCGCGAGGCGCGCTCCGTCCTGCGGCGGTTCGTCGGCGGCGACCCGGACAGCCGCATCCGCGAGATCCTCCGCACGCTGAAGGGCGAGGGTCAGGTCCGCGTCCGCGACCTGCGCGGCCCGCGCTTCGGCCTGCTGCCGATCGTCTGGGTCGGCATCCTGCTGTCCGTCTTCCAGCAGGCCGTCGGCATCAACGTGATCTTCTACTACAGCTCCCAGCTGTGGCAGAGCGTCGGCTTCTCCGAGTCCGACTCGATGATCACGAGCGTCATCACGTCGCTGGTGAACATCGTCTCGACGCTCGTCGCCATCGCCCTCGTGGACCGCGTCGGCCGCAAGCCGCTGCTGCTGTGGGGCTCGATCGGCATGTTCGTCACGCTCGGCACGCTCGCCGTCGTGTTCGGCACGGCCCCGGTCGTCGACGGCGACCCCAGCCTGGAGGGCGCCCGCGGCGTGATCGCGCTCATCGCGGCCAACCTCTTCGTCGTCTCCTTCGCGACGTCGTGGGGGCCGGCGGTCTGGGTGCTGCTGGGCGAGATGTTCAACAACCGGATCCGCGCGACGGCGCTCGCGGTCGCGGCGGCGGCGCAGTGGATCGCCAACTTCGCGATCACGACGACGTTCCCGTCCCTCTCGTCCGTGTCGCTCGCGCTCGCCTACGGCCTGTACACGGCGTTCGCGTTCGTCTCGATCGTCTTCGTCTGGAAGGCCGTGACGGAGACGAAGGGCCGCGAGCTGGAGGACATGTAGGCCGGTCCGCGGCTCGGCGCCCCGCCCGCGCGCCGAGCCCCGCGCCCCGACGCCCCGCGCCGGCCGGTGCCCCCGGAACGACGCGCGCCCGCCGGGATCCGGCGGGCGCGCGTGCGTCCGGGGCGCCCGCGCGCGGCGCGGCGCGGGCGGGCGGCGGGGCCGTCCTAGAAGGAGGGGATGACCGACCCCTGGTACTTCTTCTCGATGAACGTCTTCACCTCGGGCGAGTGCAGGAGCTGCTCGAGCTTCTGCACGCGCGGGTCGTCCTGACGGTCCTTCTTGACGACGACGAGGTTGGCGTTCGGGTTGTCCTTCGCGTCCTCGAGCGCCAGGGCGTCCTTCGCCGGGACCAGATCGGCCTCGATGGCGTAGTTGCCGTTGATGACGGACAGGTCGGCGTCGTCGAGCGTGCGCGGCAGGTTGGCGGGGGCGATCGTCTGGAACTTCAGGTCCTTCGGGTTGGACTCGACGTCGCGCGGGGTGGCGTTGGCCGGGGCGTCCGCCTTCAGCGTGATCAGCTTCGCCTGCTGCAGCAGCTTCAGGCCGCGCGCCTCGTTGGCCGGGTCGTTCGACAGCGTCACCGTGGCGCCGTTCGGGACCGCCGCGAGGTCCTTGACCTTCTTCGAGTAGATGCCGAGCGGCTCCAGGTGGACCGGCTTCAGCGCGACCAGGTCGGAGTAGTCCGGGTTGTCCTGCTTCTGGGCGTCCAGGTACGGGACGGTCTGGAAGTAGTTGGCGTCGAGCTTGCCCTCCTGCAGGGCGACGTTCGGCTGGATGTAGTCGTCGTAGGTGACGACGTCCAGCTTCAGGCCCGCCTTCGGCGCGAGCTCCTTCGCGACGTAGTCGAGGATCTCGGCGTGCGGGACCGGGCTGGCGCCGACCTTCAGCGGCGTGTCGGCCGAGGCCTTCGCGCCCGAGCCCGAGTCGGAGTCGTCGCCGCCGCAGGCCGCGAGCCCGAGGCCGAGGATCAGCGCCGCCAGGACGGCGAGCGTCGAGCGGATGCGTACGTGCATGGGTGCTCCTTGGGGTGGGGTCTAGCGGTGCGAGATGCGGCGGACCAGCAGGTCGCCGAGGAACTGGAAGAGCTGGACGATCACCACGAGCAGCACGACGGTGGCGAGCATCACGTTGCCGTCGTAGCGGTTGTAGCCGTAGTCGATCGCGAGGGTGCCCAGGCCGCCGCCGCCGACGGCGCCGCCCATGGCGGAGAAGCCGACGATCGCCACGAGCGTGATCGTCAGGCCCGAGACGAGGCCGGGCGCGGCCTCGGGCAGCAGGACCTTGCGGACGGTCTGCAGGCGCGACGCGCCGGCGGCGCGGGCCATCTCGACGAGGCCGCGCGGGACCTCGCGCAGCGCCGCCTCGACGACGCGCGCGTAGAAGGGCACCATCGCGACCACGAGCGGGACGACGACCGCGCCCGTGCCGAGCGACGACCCGTTGACCAGGCGGGTGAACGGGATGATCGCCGCGAGCAGGACGATGAACGGCACCGACCGGCCGATGCCGACCACCAGGCTGAGCACCGCGTTGAGCGGGGCGACCGGGCGCAGGCCGTCCCGGCCGGTGACGTGCAGCAGGACGCCGAGCAGCAGGCCGAGCACGCCGGTGATCGCGGTCGAGACGACGACCATGTAGAGCGTCTCGCCGATCGCGGGCTTCAGCAGGGGCCAGATCTCGTCCCAGGGGGTGCTGGCGGCCAGGATGCTCATGCGTCCTCCTCGCGGGCGGGGGCGTCGACCAGGTCGGCGATCGCGGGCGGCGGCGCCGCGGCGGCCGGGTCGTCGACGCGCACGGCGTGCAGGCCGAGGGGCGCCACGACGGCGGCGACGTCGGCGGACGGGTCGGCGACCGCCACGGTGGCGTGCCCGACGGAGCGGCCGTCGATCGCCTCGACGTTCGCGCCCAGCAGCCGGACGGGTCCGCCGGTGCCGCGCTCGAGCGCCGACAGCCAGGCGGCGTCGACGTCGGGTCCGGCGTACGTGACGCGCCACGCCGTCTCGGCGTCGGCCCGCGCCGCGGGGCGCACCGGCACGATGCCGCGGCCCAGCGCGGAGTCGGGGTCCGTGACGAGGTCGGCGATCGGGCCCTGCTCGACGATCCGTCCCGCGCGCAGGAGGGCGACGTCGTCGCAGACGTCGCGCACGACGTCCATCTCGTGCGTGATGAGCAGGATGGTCAGGCCCAGGTCGTCGCGCAGGCCGCGCAGCAGGGCCAGGATCGCGTGCGTCGTCTCGGGGTCCAGGCCCGACGTCGCCTCGTCCGACAGCAGCACCTGCGGGCGCAGCGCGAGGGCGCGGGCGATGCCAACGCGCTGGCGCTGGCCGCCCGAGAGCTGGGCCGGGTACGCCGTGGCGTGGTCCGTCAGGCCGACGCGCCCCAGCAGCTCGGCCACCCGCGCACGGCGTTCGGCGCGGCCGACCCATGCGATCTCGAGCGGCAGGGCGACGTTGCCCGCCGCGGTGCGGTTGGAGAGCAGCTGCGCGGACTGGAAGATCGTGCCGATGCCGCGGCGGGCGGCCTGCAGGTCGCTCTCGCCCAGGGCCGTCAGCTCGCGGCCGGCGACCGTCACCGTCCCGGATGTGGGACGCTCCAGCAGGTTCACGCAGCGCGCCAGGGTGCTCTTGCCCGCGCCGCTCGGACCGACGACGCCGGCGATCCGCCCCGCGTCCACGTGGAGCGTGACGTCGTCGAGGACGGTCGCGTCGCGCCCGTCGCGGCGGAAGGTCTTCGTCAGGCGGTCGATGCGGATCACGGTGAGGGACGCGCCGCGCGCCCGCCGAGCGCGGGCCCGCCCGACGCGGACCACCCATAATGACGTAAAGCGGATCAGGATGTCGTGATTCCGCGCACAGGGGTCCGTCCGGCGACCGCTGGTAGCGTCCTCAGGCCCTTGGCTCCGGTCCGCTTCCCCTTCACCGCGCTCGTCGGCCAGGACGATCTGCGACGCGCGCTCCTGATCAACGCCGTCGCCCCCGAGGTGGGCGGCGTGCTCGTCCGGGGCGAGCGCGGCACGGCGAAGACGACGGCCGTGCGCGCCCTCGAGGCGCTGCTGCCGCCCGTCGCGGTGATCGCCGGCGACCCGTACGGCGCGGCGCCCGCCGAGGCCGACCGCTCGCCCAGCCCGGAGGCCCGCGCGTTCGTCGCCGACGGCCGCATGGCGCGGGCGCGCGCGGGCGAGGAGGACGTGCCGGGCGTGCTCGTGCGGCCCGCGTCGCTCGTCGAGCTGCCCGTCGGCGCCAGCGTCGACCGCGTGCTCGGCACCCTCGACCTGGAGCGCGCGCTGCGCGACGGCGACGCCGTGCTGCAGCCCGGCCTGCTCGCCCGGGCGCACCGCGGCATCCTGTACGTCGACGAGGTCAACCTGCTCGGCGACCACCTCGTCGACGTGCTGCTCGACGCGGCCGCCCAGGGCGAGGCCGTCGTCGAGCGCGACGCGGTCTCGGTCCGCCACCCCGCGCGGTTCATGCTCGTCGGGACGATGAACCCCGAGGAGGGGGACCTGCGGCCGCAGCTGCTCGACCGCTTCGGGCTGTCCGTCACCGTCGCGGGCTCGACGGACCCGGCCACGCGCGCCGAGGTCGTCCGCCGGCGGCTGGCCTTCGAGGCGGACCCCGCGGCGTTCGCGGCCCGCTGGGCCGACGAGGAGGCCCGCGTGGCCGCCGACATCGCCGCCGCCACCGAGCGTCTGCCCGGCGTGCGCCTGCCCGAGCGGATGCTGCGCCTGATCACCGGCGCGTGCGCGCGACTCGGCGTCGACGGGATGCGCGCCGACCTGGTCGCCGCGCGCTGCGCGCGGGCGATCGCGGCCCTCGAGGGGCGCGACGAGGTCGCGGAGCAGGACGTCCAGGACGCGCTGCTGCTGACCCTGCCCCACCGCCGCCGCCGCGGGCCGCTCGACCCGCCGGGCCTGGAGCCCGACGAGCTGGACCGCGCGCTCGACGAGGCGCGCGGCGACGAGCCCGAGGAGCCCGCGGGCGCGCCGGACGACGACGGCGACGGCCCCGACGACGACGGCCCCGGCCCGGGTGCCGGCGGCGCCCCGCAGGGTCCGCCGCCGGCCGGCGGTGACGCCCCGCCGCCGCCCCCGTCCGGTCCGCCGCCCGCCCCCGGCCCGCGCGGCGACGCCGCGGGCGCCGCGGACCACGCGCCGACCGCCGACGCGCCGGAGCCCCCGAACGACGCCGACGACGAGGCGCCCGCGCCCGCCGAGGAGCGCGGCGCGCAGCCGCCGGCCGCGGCCGGGGACGAGCTGCCGTTCCGCCCCGGCGCGCAGGCGCGGGAGCGGACGGACGCGCCCGGCGGCGGGGGCGCCGGCACGGGCGTGGGGGCGCTGCTGCAGCTGGCCCGCGGGACGGGCGGCGTCGCCGGCCGCCGCGGGCGCACGGCCGGCGACCACGGGCAGCCCGTGGACGTGCGCGCCCACCGCGGCGGCGACGACGAGCTGGCGCTGCCCGCCACCCTGCGCGCCGCCGCGCTGCGCCGCGCGGCCGCCGGCACGCCCGCCGGCGACCGCCTGCGCGTGCTGCGCGACGACCACCGCGCGCCCGTCCGGGCGGGTCGCGAGGGCACGCTCGTCGTCTTCTGCGTCGACGCGTCGGGGTCGATGGGCGCCCGCCGGCGGATGTCGGCCGTGAAGGACGCCGCCCTGGGTCTGCTCATGGACGCCTACCAGCGCCGCGACCGCGTGGCGCTCGTGACGTTCCGCGGCACCGGCGCCCAGGTCGTGCTCCCGCCGACCGGCTCCGTCGAGCGCGCCGCCGACCGCCTGGCGCGGCTGGCCACCGGGGGCGGCACGCCGCTCGCCGCCGGGCTGGACGCCGCGGGCACGCTGCTCGATGCGCACCGCCGGCGCGACCCCGCGCGGCGCACCCTGTGCGTCGTCGTGACGGACGGCCGCGCATCCGGCGGCAAGGCCGGCCTGGCGGCCGCCGAGCGCGCCGCCGAGGGCCTGGGCCGCCGCGCCGACGGCGTCGTCGTCTTCGACTCCGAGCAGGGCCGCGTGCGGCTGGGCCTGGCGGCGCGGATCGCCGACGCCGCGGGCGCGCGCCTGCTGCCCGTCTCCGTCCTGACCGGCGAGCCCGCGCGCGGCGCCCGCCGCGCGGCCGCGGCGGTGGCCGCGTGAGCGCCGCCGCCGGTCGCCCCGTGGTCGCGGTGGCGGGCCTGCCCGCGCTGCTCGAGCCGGCGCGCGAGCTGCGCGAGGCCTGCACGACCTGCGGCGCGGCGCTGGCCCCCGTCGACCTCGTCGCCGACGCGGCGCTGCCGACGGGCACCGTGGCGCTCGTCCTCGGCGACGGCGCGCCCGTGCCGCACGCCGCCGCCCTGGCCGCCAACGCCGCGCTGCGCGACGCCGTGGTCGCCCATCACCGGGCCGGGCGCCCGATCGTGGCCGAGGGCGCCGGCGTCGCGCTCCTGGCGGCACGCCTGGGCGAGCACCCGATGTGGGACGTGCTGCCCGCCGCCGCCACTCCGGGCCGCGGCGGGGTGCCGGCCGCGGCCGAGCTCGTCGCGGCGTCCGACGGCCCGCTGCACGCCGCGGGCGAGCGGCGGGTCGGCCGGCCCTCCGCCGCGATCGCGCTCGACGTCTCCGCCGGCGCGTCGCCCGCCTGGACCGTCGGCGGCCGCCCCGAGGGCTGGGCCGCCCCCGGCCTGCACGCCAGCCTGGTCGTCGTGCCCTGGACCGCGACCCGCCTCGCCCGCCTGCTCGACGCCGCCGGAGCCGCCCGATGACCGACGCCCCCGCCCCGACCCCCGACGACGCGCCGGCGTCCGACGGCACGCCCGCCGCCGCCCCGACGGGCCGCGTGGTCTTCGTCGGCGCCGGCCCGGGCGCCGCCGACCTCATCACCCTGCGCGGCGCGCAGGCGCTGGCCGCCGCCGACGTCGTCGTCTGGCCGCGCAGCCTCGTCCCGCCCGAGGTGATGGAGCACGCGCGCGCGGACGCCGAGGTCTTCACGAGCGACGACCACACGCTCGAGGACGTCATCCAGCTCTTCGCGCGTGCCCGCCGCGAGGGGCTGACCGTCTGCCGCCTGCAGTCCGGCGACCCGTCGATCTACGCGACGCTCCACGAGCAGATCAACGCCTGCCGGCGGATGGGGCTGCCGTACGAGATCGTCCCCGGCGTCGGCTCGCTGTCGGCGCTGGCCGCCGCGCTCGGGCAGGAGCTGACCGTGCCCGAGGTGGCGCAGTCGCTCATCCTCACCCGCCGCGCGGTGCGGGTGCCGATGCCCGAGAACGAGGACCTCGTCGGCCTGGCCGGCCACGGCACGACGATGGCGCTCTACCTGTCCGTCCGCCGCCCGCGCGAGCTGCAGGCCGATCTGCTGAGCGGCGGCTACGCGCCGGAGACGCCGGTGGCGATCGGCTTCCGCGTCTCGTGGCCCGACGAGCTGCTGCTGCGCTGCCGCCTGGACGAGCTCGCGGCGACGCTGAAGGAGCACCGGATCACGACGCAGGCGCTCATCGTCCTGGGCCCGGGCCTGGCGGCGGACGAGGAGGAGCGGCGCTCGCACGTCTACCGCCCCACCTACGGGCACCGCTACCGCCGGCTCGGGTCGCCGCAGCGGTACAAGCAGGCGCCGGCCGACGCAACGCCGGCCGACGAGCCGCCCGGCGCCTCCGGCGCGTAGGCCGGCGCCCCCGCGGCGCGCGGGCGTCCGCGTCGCGCGGCTCCGCGCCGCCGCGGCCCGCGCCGTCCCGGTGCCGGCGCCCCGGTAGCGTGCCCCGCGATGACCGAGGGCCTGCCCGTCGTGACCACCTCCCGCGGCGCGGTGCGCGGCGTCGTCGACGACGACGTCGCGATCTTCCGCGGGATCCCGTACGCGGCGCCGCCCGTCGGCCCGCTGCGGTTCGCCGCCCCCGCCCCGGTCGCCGCCTGGGACGGCGTCCGCGACGCCACGGCGTACGGCCCCACCCCGACCAAGCCGCGCTACGCGCCGCCGTTCGACGCGATGCTGTCGGATCCGATCGTCCCCGGCGACGACGTGCTCAACCTCAACGTCTGGACGCCGCGGCCGGACGGCGACGCGGCGCTGCCGGTCCTCGTGTGGATCCACGGCGGCGCGTTCCGCTCCGGCACCGGCGCGGTCGGCACGTACGACGGCCGCGCGTTCGCCCGCGACGGCGTCGTCTGCGTGACGATCAACTACCGCCTGGGCATGGACGGGTTCGGCCTGCTGCCGGACGCGCCCGACAACCGCGGGCTGCTCGACCAGGTCGCCGCGCTGGAGTGGGTGCAGGGCGAGATCGCCGCGTTCGGCGGCGACCCGGACCGCGTGACGATCGCCGGCGAGTCGGCGGGCGCGATGAGCGCCGTCACCCTGCTCGCCGCCGAGCGGGCGCGCGGGCTGTTCCGCGGCGTGATCGCCCAGTCCGGGGCCGGCCACCACGTCCAGTCGCGGGAGAGCGCCGGCCGGGTCGCGGCCGAGCTCGGCCGCCGGCTCGACGTCGAGCCGACCGCCGCCGGCTTCGCGACGGTCGACGTCGACCGCTTCGTCCAGGCGCAGCTCGACCTGTCGAACGAGGTCTCGTCGACCGACCGGGCGTCGTGGGGCGCCCTCGGCCTGGACGGCATGCCGTTCGAGCCGGTCCTGGACGACGCGCTCGTGCCGCGTCGCCCGATCGCGGCCCTGCAGGACGCGGCCGGCGCCGGCGCGCGGCTGCTCATCGGCACGAACGAGGAGGAGTACCGCTTCTGGATGGTCCCGCTCGGCATCCTGCCGCACGTCACCGCCGAGGCCCTGGCGCCCGCGGCCGCGGTCTACGGCGCCGGGCCGGAGCTGGCGGCGCGCTACGCCGACGAGCCGACGCCCGGGCAGGGCCTCGAGCAGCTCATCACCGACTGGTTCTTCCGCGTCCCCGCCCTGCGCGCGGCCGAGGCGCCGGCGGCCGCCGGCGCCGGCGCCTGGGTCTACGAGTTCCGCTGGCGCTCGCCCGTGCTGGACGGCCAGCTCGGCGCGGCGCACGCCGTCGAGATCGCCTTCGCGTTCGACCGCCTGGCCGACGAGAGCGGCTGGGGCATGATCGGCCCGGACGCCCCGCAGCCGCTCGCGGACGAGATGCACGCCGCCTGGGTGGCGTTCGTGCGCGACGGGGATCCGGGCTGGCCGGCGTACGTCCCCGACGCGCGCGCGGTGCGCGTGTTCGGCGGCGACGCCGGGGCGGGCGTCGTCGAGGACGATCCCCGCGGGGCGCGCCGCGCCGCGTGGGACGGGCTGCGCTGAGGGCCGCTCAGGCCGCCAGGCCCGGCGCGACCGCGGCGGGCGGGGCGCCCTCGTCGGGCGCGACCTCGACGCGGTCGCGGCCGCCGCGCTTGGCGCGGTACAGGGCGGCGTCGGCGCGAGCGAGCAGCTCGCTCGGCCCCTCGCACGCGACGCAGCTCGCCACGCCGAACGACGCCGTCACCCCGTGGTCGGCGCCCTCCACGCGTGCGGCCCGCAGGCGGTCCATCGCGCGCGTGGCCCACGCCCGCGCCGCCTCGGCGTCGCAGCCCTCGAGCACGACGACGAACTCCTCGCCCCCGAAGCGGGCGACGAGATCGCAGTCGGCGGCCTCGCTGCGCAGCGCCTCGGCGGCGACCTGCAGCGCCCGGTCGCCGACCGCGTGGCCGTAGCGGTCGTTGAAGCCCTTGAAGCGGTCCAGGTCGGCGATGACGACGCTCACGGCCGTCGAGGTGCCGCGGGCGGCGTCGAGCTCCTCCTGCAGCCGCTGCTCGAACGCGCGCCGGTTGGCGAGCTTCGTGAGCGGATCGGTGACCGCCAGCTCCTCCAGCGCGGTCAGCTGCTCGTGGACGGCCGCGACGACCCGCCGGCTCGAGACGCGCAGCTCGAGCTCGCGCACGACGAGCGCCGCCAGGTCCTCGAGCGTCTCGGTCTCGTGGCGATCCAGGCGGCGCGGCTCGCAGTCCATGATCGCCAGCGTCCCGACCCGCTCGCCCGACGCCGCGCGCAGCGGTGCGCCGGCGTAGAAGCCGAACCCGTCCGGGCCCACGTACGGGTTGCCGACGGTGCGGGGGTCGTTGCGCGTGTCCTCGACGACGTACGGCTCGTCCTGCAGGATGGCCGAGGCGCACAGCCCCGGGTCGCGGCGCGCCTCGTGCAGGTGCAGGCCGTGCACCGACTTGAACCAGATCCGGTCCTCGTCGACGATCGAGACGACGGCGACGGGCACCCCGAAGATCCGGGCCGCCATGCGGGTGATCCGGTCGAACGCCCCGTCGGCCGGGGTGTCGAGCACGCCGTAGCGGTGGACGGCCGCCAGCCGCGCGGCCTCCCCCATCTCCCGTCCCTGCGTGCTCATACGGACCTCACGTCCCGGATCGTCGGCCGGAGCGCCGGAGACCCGCTGCCGGATCGACGAACGGCGGACCGCCGGCGCGGTGGCCTCGGCGGTCCGTCCAGCGTGTGCGGCGGCGCACGCCGGCGGCGGGCGCCCGCCGGCGACGGAGTACCGTCTGGGCGAGCGATGTCCGCGCCCCGCCCCGACGGCCCCGCGCCGCCCGACGCGCCCCTGGAGTCCGCCCCGGCGGGCCCGCGGCTGAGCGCGCGCCGGTCCGCCGACGGCCTGCGCAAGGGCTGGACCACGGGCACCTGCTCGTCCGTCGCGGCGAAGGCGTGCGCGCTGCTGCTCGTCGACGGACGCGCCCCCGAGCGGGTGGACGTGGCGCTCGTCCGCGGCGACGGCCGCGCCGCGCTGCCGGTGCACGCCGCGGAGCGGCTGGGCGACGACGTGGCCCGTGCCGTCGTCGTGAAGGACGCCGGCGACGACCCGGACGTGACGCACGGCGCGCACGTCACCGTCACGCTGACCCGCCACCGCGACGCGGCCGCCGCGGGCCGCGAGCCCGGCGTCGTCTTCCGCGCCGGCGCCGGGGTCGGCACGGTCACCCGCCCCGGGCTGGGGCTCGAGGTCGGCGGCCCCGCCGTCAACGCCGGGCCCCGCAAGCAGATCGCGGCCGCGGTCGGCGACGTGCTCGACCTGGAGCGCGAGGCCGTCGAGGTCGAGATCAGCGTGCCCGGCGGCGACGCGATGGCGCAGAAGACGTCCAACCCGCGTCTGGGGATCGTCGGCGGCATCTCGATCCTCGGCACGAGCGGCATCGTCCGCCCGTTCTCGAGCGCCGCCTGGCGCGCCTCCGTCGGCCAGGCCATCGACGTGATGCACGCGCAGGGCATGGGCACCGTCGTGCTGACCACCGGCGGCCGCAGCGAGCGGTTCGCGCGACGGCTGCTGCCCGCGCTGGACCCCGTCTGCTTCATCGAGGTCGGCGACTTCATCGGCTACAGCCTCAAGCGCGCCCGCACGCTCGGCCTGGACGAGGTGCTGCTCGTCGGCATGGCCGGCAAGCTGGCCAAGGTCGCCGGCGGCGAGCTGATGACGCACTCCGCGCGCTCGCGGATCGACCCGGCGCTGCTGGCGACGATCACCCGCGAGGCCGGCGGCGACGAGGCGCTGGCCGGCGAGGTCGGGACGGTGCGGACCGCCCGCCACGCCTTCGAGCTGTGGGAGGCCGCCGGCGTGCTGACCCCCGCCGCCGACCTGGTCTGCGCCCGCGCGGAGCGGACGATGGCCGACTACGTGCGCGGCGCTCTGCCCGTGCGCGTGGTGCTGACGGACTTCGGCGGGGAGCGCGTCGTCGGGCGCTCCCCCGCGGCGCGCGAGCTGGCGGCGCGGCCGCTGGCCCCGCCGCCGGCCGCCTGACGCCGCGTCAGCGCGCTCCGGCCGCCACGCCGGTCAGCCGGCCGTGCAGCTCGCGACTGCGCGGGTCCAGGCCGACGATCTCGACGGCGCGGCCGCGCTCGGCGTAGCGGTGGACGACGGCGTCGAGGGCGGCGACGGCCGACGCGTCCCAGACGTGCGCGTCCGTCAGGTCGACGACGACGCGCTCCGGGTCGTCGGGGTGGTGGAAGGCGTCCGTCAGGTCCTCGTTGGAGGCGAAGAACAGGGCGCCCCGGACGGCGTAGCGCACCGACGCGCCGTCGGGCGCGACCGTCCGCTCGACACCGACGACGTGCGCCACGCGCCGCGCGAACAGCGCCATCGAGACGACGACGCCGACGGCCACGCCGATCGCCAGGTTGCTCGTCGCCACGGTGGCGGCCACGGTCAGGGCCATCACCAGCGTCTCGCCCCGCGGCATCAGGCGCAGCGTGGCCGGGGCGATGCTGTGCCAGTCGAACGTCGCGTACGAGACGAAGACCATCACGGCGACGAGCGCGGTCATCGGGATCACCGCGACGACGTCGCCCAGGCCGACGACGAGCACCAGCAGCACCACGCCGGCCGTGAACGTCGACAGGCGCGTGCGGGCGCCGCTCGCCCGGACGTTGATCATCGTCTGACCGATCATCGCGCAGCCGGGCATGCCGCCGAAGAGGCCCGTGACGACGTTGGCGACCCCCTGGCCCCGCGCCTCGCGGCCCTTGTCCGACGGCGTGTCGGTGATGTCGTCGACCAGCCGCGCGGTCATGAGCGACTCGAGCAGGCCGACGACCGCGAGCGTGGCGGAGTACGGCAGCACGGTGGTGAGCGTGTCGAGCGAGAACGGGACGTCCGGCAGCGCCACGAACGGCAGTGCGTCCGGCAGCTCGCCCTCGTCGCCGACGGTCGGCACGTCCACGCCGAAGGCGACGACGACGCCCGTCAGCAGCAGGATCGCGACGAGCGGCGGCGGCACGGCCGTGGTCAGCCGCGGGAGCAGCAGGATGGTCGCCAGGCCGACGACCGCGATGGCCCAGCCGGCCGCGCCGCCGCCCGTCAGGTGGTCGAGCTGGCTGAGGAAGATCAGGATGGCCAGCGCGTTGACGAACCCGGTCATCACGGACTGCGGGACGAAGCGCATGAGCCCGGCGACGCCGACGGCGCCGAGGGCGATCTGGATCGCGCCCGCCAGGATCCCGGCCATCAGCAGGTACTCGACGCCGTGGTCGCGCACCAGGTCGACGACGACGAGCGCCATCGCGCCGGTCGCCGCCGAGATCATGGCCGGCCGACCGCCGACGATCGCGATCGTCACGGCCATCGTGAACGACGCGTAGAGCCCGTACTCGGGGTCGACGCCGGCGATGACGGAGAACGAGATCGCCTCGGGGATGAGCGCCAGCGCGACGACGAGGCCGGCGAGGAGCTCGACGCGGAGGGTGCGGCGGTCGGGCAGGCGCGGCACGCGCAGGCGTGGACGCGCGGGGGTGATCGTGGTCGACATGGAAGCCTCGGGGAGGAACGGAGGAGGTCGGCGCGCGCGGCGGGGGCCGGCGGCGCGGCGGCGGGGCCGACACCCGGGGCGCCGACCAAACCAACAGTAACGTAACGGAAGGGTTGCGGCCCCGCCCGCACGGCGGCCCGCCGGCGCGCCGTCCTAGACTGGCCCCGTGAGCGCCGACGGCCAGCTGCACCGGATCGGCGAGGTGGCCGAGCGCGTCGGCCTCTCGCTGCGGACCGTGCGCTACTACGAGGAGCAGGGCCTGGTCGTGCCCGCCACCCGCACGGACGGCGGCTTCCGGCTGTACGCGGACGAGCAGATCGACCGCCTGCGCCTGATCAAGGCGACGAAGCCGTTGGGCTTCAGCCTGGACGAGACGCGCGAGCTGCTGGCCGCCCGCGACGCGCACGGCGCCCCCGACGCGGAGGCCGGAGACCGGACCGCGGCGGCGGAGCGCCTGCGCGCGTTCGCCGACGAGGTCGAGCGGCGGCGCGCCAAACTGCTCGACCGCATCGCCCAGAGCGCGACGCTCGCGGCGGAGCTCCGCGCCGAGGCCGCCGCGCCGCGCCGCTGACCCCCGCCGCGTACGACGCCCACGGACGGGCGTACGGGCGTCAGCCCGGTGTACGGCGGCTCCCGATCGACCGGACGTCCACCCGGTCGAACGGTCGTCCGGTTGGGCGTCTGGGAGCCGCTGCGTTTCGCATCGTTTCATCGTGACCCTCGATTCGCACGCCCACGCGCGGCCCTCGGCGTCCCTCGGACTCCGGCCCGGCGGGCATCGCCTGGGCCGGCTGCGTCCCCGCAGGGCCCGGGCGCGGACCGAGGCGCCCGCCGCCGCGACCGCGCCGCCACCCCTGCCCCGCGCCCGCGCCGAGGCCGGCCCCCGGACGATCGCGGACCTGCCCCTGCTGGTCGCGCGCCTGCGCGGGCTCGGCCACACCGCCTGGCTCGAGGACCACACGGGGGACGCCGCCGTCCCGGCCGCCCTGAGCGCGACGGTGTTCTGCGTCCTCGACGAGACCGTCGAGGCCATCCGGCGAGACGGGCGACCGGGCCAGACGCTGAGCATCCGCGTGCGCGTCGAGGACGACGCGCTCGTCGTGTCGGTGCAGAACGGGGGCCGGCTGCGGGTGGAGGCCCCCGACCTGGACGACGCGGACCTGGCGCCGCTGCGCCGGCGGATCGACGCGGCCGGCGGCGACGCGACCGTGCTGCCGACGGCCGCGGGCTACTGGATCGCCATCGCCCGCTTCCCGCTGGACGCCTAGCCCGCGTCGCGGGCCGGTTCCGCCGCGCTGCCGCGCACGAGCCGGGGTCGGCCGGCGACGACGCCGGCCGCCGTCCACGGCGCCAGGAAGCCGAGCAGCACGACCACCGGGACCGTCCAGCCGCCGGTCGCGTCGTGCAGCGCCCCGACCGCCAGCGGGCCGACGGCGCAGACGAGGTAGCCGACGGTCTGCGCCATCCCGGACAGCTCGACCGCGTGCGGCGTGTCGGGCGCCCGCAGCACCGTGAGGGTCAGCGCCAGCGCGATGCCGCCGCCCTGCGCGGCGCCCATCGTCGTCATCCACAGCCACGCGCCCCCGCCGGCGTCGGCCAGGATGCCGGCCCACGTGACCGCCCACAGGACCGCCAGGCCGACCACGAGCGACGACTGGCGGCGCATCCGCCCCGCCAGGATCGGCACCACGAGCGCGGCCGCCGCGCCGATCACGTTCATGTACGAGAGCAGCAGGCCGGCGCGCGCGTCGTCCACGCCGTCGTCGCCCAGCAGCGTCGGCACCCACGCCGTCGCGGTGTAGAACTGCAGCGAGCCGAGGCCCATGTAGAGCGCCACCGCCCAGGCCGTCCGGTCGCGCCAGAGGCCGCCGACCCCGACGTGCACGGCGCGAGCGGGGCCCCGGCGGGCCAGCCGCAGCACGGGCGCCCAGGCGAGCAGCGCGGCCACCGGCAGGCACGCCCACAGGGCGAGCGCCCCGCGCCAGTCCGTGCCGACCGCGTCCTCCACCGGCACGGTGATGCCGGCCGCCAGCGCCGCCCCGGCCGTCAGCGTCATCGAGTAGACGCCCATCGCCGTGCCGGCGATGTGCGCCAGGTCGCGCTTGACCACCGTGGGCACCAGGACGTTCGTCACCGCGATCGCGCCGCCGACGACCACGGTGCCCGCGAGCAGCGGCGCCACCCCCGGCACCAGCCGTACGAGGATGCCGGCCGCGAGCACCGCCATCGCGCCGGCGATCACGGCCTCGCTGCCGAAGCGGCGGCTCAGCCGCGGGGCGAGCGGCGCCAGCGCCCCGAAGCACAGCACCGGCAGCGTCGTCAGCAGGCTGGCGCCCGCGCTCGACAGGCCCGTGTCGTCGCGCAGCTCGTCGAGCAGCGGCGAGACCGCGACGATCGCGGGGCGCAGGTTGAGCGTGACGACGACGATGCCCAGCAGGACGAGCAGGGTGGTGCGGCGGCTCACGCGGACGCCTCGCCCGCGCGCAGTACCTGCACCGTGTGGGCGCGTGCCGCGGCCAGCAGCGCGGCGGCGGCGGCCTCGGCGGCGACGGGGTCGCCCGCGTCGATAGCGGCGGCGAGCGCGGTGTGCCCCTCGCCGACGCCCGGATCCTCCGGCACCCCCGCCTCGGTGCGGTGCAGCAGCGCCTCGAAGGCCGTCATCAGGTGCTCGTACAGCTCGGCGAGCAGCCCGTTGTGCGCGGCGGCCACGACGGCGCGGTGGAAGCGCAGGTCGGCGGCGACGAACGCCTCCAGGTCGCCCGTGGGCCGCAGCGCGTGCCGCTCGCGGAGCGCGGCGGCGATCGCGGCGCGGTCCCGGTCGTCGCGGCGCAGGGCGGCCAGTCGGGCGGCCTCGCGTTCGAGCGGCGCCCGGACCTCGAGCGTCTCCAGCGCGGAGGAGCGCTCGAGCCGGCGGGCGAGCGCGGCGTCGAGCTCGCTCGTCGCACGCACGTAGGTGCCGTCGCCCTGGCGGACGTCGAGCAGGCCGGCGTGGACGAGCGCCCGCACCGCCTCGCGCACCGTGTTGCGGCCGACGCCGAGCTGGGCGACGAGCGCGGGCTCCGTCGGGATCCGCGTGCCGACCGGCCACTCGCCGGCGGCGACGAGGCCCCGGAGCTGGTCGATGACCTGGTCGGACAGGCGTGGGCGGGCGGTCGGGCGGAGCGGCATGAGGGAGAGGGTCGGGGCGGCGACGCGGCCCCGTATCCATCCGATCATCCCATGAATCGCGAGCGCCGCTGCCGCTCCCCGCCGGGGCCGGTCCGCCCGCACGGGCGCCGGCGCGGGCCGTCGGCAGGGCCTCGCCCGCGCGCCGCGGGGGGCTAGCATCGGCGCCGTGCCCGGCCCCGACGAGCGCGCGCCGACGGTGGCGCTGGCCCCGACCGGCGCGGGGCCCCGGTCCGCATCGCCGTCGGTCCCGGCGTGGGAGCTCGTGCTCGACGCCGTGGCCGCCGCGTGGCCGCGGGTCAGCGTCGTCCTGCTCGGCGATCCGGCCGCATCCGACCCGCGCGGCGCCGGTCTGGCCCCCGGCGAGCTGCGCTGGCTCTGCGCCCACAGCAGCGTCCCGTACGACCGGACCGACGCCCCCGCCGCGGAGCAGCGCGCGGCGCTCGCGGGCGCCGCCGCGCTGCTCTCCCCCTCCCCCGCCGCCGGGGCGGTCGCCGCGACGCTCGGCGTGCCGTGGGTGCCGGTGGGCGACGCCGGCGCGAGCGGCCCGCCCGTCGACGAGGGCCCCGACGGCCCGCGCGCGCCGGGGATGACCCGCGCCCGCGTCGCCGCCGGAGTGCCGCGGGTCGTGGAGGCGCTCGCCGCGCGGCTCGGCGCCCCCGCCCCCGGACGGAGGCGCCCATGACCTACGGACCGGCCGGCGACCCGGGACGCACGGCCGACGGGCGCCCGCACGTCCTGCCCGACGTGCTGCCCGCCGGTGTGCGCGTCGTCTTCGTCGGCACGGCGGCGGGCACCGTCGCCGCCCGCCTCGGCGCGCCCTACTCCGGGCCCGGCAACCGCTTCTGGCCGACGCTGCACGAGGTCGGCCTGCTGCCCGCTCCGCTCGATCCGCTCGAGTTCCGCCGGGCGCCGGCGTTCGGGATCGGCCTGACCGACCTGAACAAGACCGCGTTCGGCTCCGACCGCGAGATCGGCACGGCCGGCTTCGACGTGCCGGCGCTCGCCCGCAAGCTGACGGCCGTGGAGCCCGGGTGGGTGGCCTTCACGAGCAAGACGGCGGGACGCACGGCGCTGGGCCGGCCGGTCGCGTACGGCCCGCAGGAGGAGCGCTTTGCCGGCGCCGAGACGTGGGTGCTGCCGTCGCCGTCGGGCCGGGCGCGGCGCTTCTGGGACGTGGCCCCGTGGGCGGCGCTGGCGGCCCGGATCCGCGCCGCCGCGCGGTAGCGTCGCGCCGTGCCCGTCGCCCCGACCGTCCTCTGCGCGCCCGACAAGCTCCGCGGGGCGCTCGACGCCGCCGGGGCCGCCGGAGCCCTGGCCGCCGGCGTCCGCGACGCGGGCGGCGCGCCGGTCGCGCTGCCGGTGGCCGACGGCGGCGAGGGCACGCTCGACGCCGTCCTCGCCGGCGGGGGCGCCCGGGCGGTCGCCGTGGCCGCCCGCGACGCGCACGGGCGGCCCGGCCAGGGGCGGATCGCCGACCTGGGCGACGGGACCGTGCTCGTCGAGGCCGCCGAGGCGATCGCGCTCGCCGCGATCCCCGCCGACGCGCGGGACGTGGGCGTCGCCACCTCGGCCGGAGTCGGCGACCTCGTCCGCGCCGCGCTCGACCGCGGCGCGCGGCGGATCCTCGTCGCCGTGGGCGGCACGGCCACCCTGGACGGCGGCGCCGGGTTCCTGCGCGCGCTCGGCGCGGACGCCCCGGCGGACGGCGCCGGCCTGCTCGCCGCGCCCAGGATCGACCGCGCGGGCCTGGACCCGCGGCTGCGCGCCGTCGCGCTGGAGCTGCTCTTCGACGTCGACGCGCCGCTCTGCGGCCCCGCCGGCGCGGCGCACCGCTTCGGGCCGCAGAAGGGCGCGCGACCCGAGGAGCTGGGCGTCTACGACACGGCCCTGGCCCGGTGGGCGGCGGCGCTCGGCGTCGACCCCGCGCTGCCGGGCAGCGGCGCCGCGGGCGGCCTGGGGCTGGCGCTGCGCGCGCTCGGCGCGCGGGCGCGTCCCGGGGCCGAGGCCGTGCTGGACCTGGCCGGCTTCGACGCCGCCGCCCGGGGCGCCGCCCTGTGCCTGACCGCTGAGGGCAGCGTCGACGCCTCGACGCTGCAGGGCAAGACCGTCGACGCCGTCGTCCGCCGCTGCGCCGCGCTCGGCGTGCCCGTCGTCGCGGTCGGCGGGCGCGTCGAGCCCGGCGCGGCGGCGGCGCTGCGGGCGCGCGGCGCCGCCGACGTCGTGGCCCTCGGCCCGCCCGACCGGCCGCTCGCCGCCGCGCTCGCCGGCGCGGCCGCGGACCTGCGCCGCGCCGCGCGGGCCGCGACGGCGCGGGCCGCGGCCTAGACGACCCGGCGCCGGCCGTCCCGGGCCGCCGCCCGCCGCCCGCCGTCCCGTCGGCGCCCGCGCCCGCGGCCGCGAACGGTTGCTGGCACCACGCCGGCGCTTCACCGAATCGCCACAGCGTCCGGGGCGGCAGCGCCGAGGATCGGGGCTCCCCCCATCGCAGCAGCAAAGGACCTCCCCATGTCCACACGGATCTCCCGCCGCGGCCTGCTCGCGGCCGGCGGCGCGGGCGCCGTCGCCCTGTCGTTCGGCGGCGTCTTCTCCAGCCGCGCCTCCGCCCTGCCTCGCGGCGCCTACCCGTTCGCCGCCGGCGTCGCGTCCGGCGAGCCGGCCCCGGGCGGCGTCGTCCTGTGGACGCGGATCGCGCTGGACGATCTGGGCCGCCAGGCGGTCGGCGGCGTCGTGCCCGTCGGCTGGCAGATCGCCGAGGACGAGGGCATGACGCGGATCGTCGACCGCGGCATCCGGCTGGCCACGGCGAAGGACGGCTACTCCGTCCGCGTCGAGGCCGACCGCCTGCGGCCGGGCCGCGAGTACTGGTACCGCTTCTACGCGCACGGCCAGGCGAGCCCGGTCGGCCGCACCCGCACCGCCCCGGCGTTCGGCCGCTCGCCGCGGAGCCTCTCCTTCTGCCTGGCCAGCTGCTCGCACTGGGAGGCCGGCCACTTCACCGCCTACCGGCGGATCGTCGAGGACGACCCGTGGCTCGTCGTCCACGTCGGCGACTACATCTACGAGGGCGGCCCCGGGAAGAGCGGCGTGCGCCAGCACTCCAACGCCGAGCCGATGGACCTGGCCGGCTACCGCGAGCGCCACGCGCAGTACAACTCCGACCCGGACCTGCGCGAGCTGCGCCGGCTGTTCCCGCTCGTCGTCACCCCCGACGACCACGAGGTCGAGAACAACTACGCCGGCCTGATCTCGCAGGTCGACACCGAGCCGGACCAGGATCCGCAGGTCTTCGCGCAGCGCCGCGCCGCCGCGTACCAGGCGTACTGGGAGTTCATGCCGCTGCGCCGCCCGCAGCACCCGTGGGGGTCCGGCATGCAGCTCTACCGCGAGGTCGACCTGGGCGACCTGGCGCACTTCGTCGTCGCCGACACCCGTCAGTACCGCACGGACCAGCCGTACGGCGACAAGGGCCCCGCGGACGGCCCCGAGATGACGAACCCGGACGCGACGCTGCCCGGGATCGCGCAGGAGCGCTGGATCGTCGACCGGATGACCCGCTCGCGCGCCCGCTGGAACGTGCTGGCCCAGCAGGTGCTGATGGCCTCGCACGACACGGTGAAGGGCGACGCCAAGGGCTACTCGACCGACCAGTGGGACGCCTACCGCGCCAGCCGCCAGCGGGTGCTGACCGGCATCGCCGACGGCGGCACGCGCAACCCCGTCGTGCTGACCGGCGACATCCACCAGCACTACGCCTCGGACCTGCTCCGCGACTTCGCGGACCCGTCCTCGCCCGTCATCGGCTCCGAGCTGTGCGCCACGTCGGTGACGTCGGGCGGCGACGGCAGCGACGCCCGGGAGGACCTGTCCGAGAACCCGTGGATGAAGTACAACGCCAAGCGCCGCGGCTACGTGCGCGTGACCGTGGACCGCGAGCGGCTGCGGGCCGACTTCCGCACGCTGAGCGCGGTGACGACGCCCGACGCGCCCGCGGTCACGGACGCGTCGTTCACGATCGAGGACGGGCGGCCGGGGCTGCGGGCCTGACGGCCGCGGCGGGGCGGGCGCGGAGGGCGGCGGCCGCCGCGGCGCCGCCGCCCCGGCGTGGCGCGGGCCGGCGGCGGCGCGCCCGCGGCGGGCCGACGGGCCTCAGCCCAGCTCGCGCACGAGCGCCCGCCCGGCGGTGCGGCCCGAGAACAGGCAGCCGCCGAGGAACGTGCCCTCGAGCGCGCGGTAGCCGTGCATCCCGCCGCCGCCGAAGCCGGCGACCTCGCCCGCGGCGTACAGGCCGGGCACGGTCTGCACGCCGCCCTTGGCGAGCACGCGCCCCTGCAGGTCGGTGTGCAGGCCGCCGAGCGTCTTGCGGGTGAGGACGTGGAGCCGGACCGCGATGAGCGGGCCGGCGTCCGGGTCGAGCAGCCGGTGCGGCGCCGCGACGCGCGTCAGGCGGTCGGACAGGTAGCGCCGCGCGCCGTGGATCGCGGTCAGCTGCAGGTCCTTCGTGTACGGGTTGCCGACCTCGCGGTCGCGGGCGACGATCGTCGCCTCCAGGTCGGCCAGGTCGATGAGCGGCTCGTCCGTCAGCGCGTTCATCCCGCGCACGAGCGTCGGCAGGTCGCGCTCGACGACGAAGTCCGCGCCGTGGTCCATGAACGCCTGCACCGGCCCGGGGGCGCCCTTCGCCAGGCGGGCCTTCAGCACCTGGCGCAGGTCCTGGCCGGTGATGTCGGGGTTCTGCTCGGACCCCGAGAGCGCGAACTCCTTCTCGATGATCTTCTGCGTCAGCACGAACCACGTGTGCTCGTGGCCGGTGCCCATGATGTGCTCGAGGGTGCCGAGGGTGTCGAAGCCCGGGAAGAGCGGCACCGGCAGCCGCTTGCCGGTCGCGTCGAGCCACAGCGACGACGGCCCCGGGATGATCCGGATGCCGTGGTTGGTCCAGATCGAGTCCCAGTTCTGGATGCCCTCGACGTAGTGCCACATCCGGTCGGGGTTGATCGTCTCGCCGCCCGCGGCCTGGGCGATCGGGATCATCCGGCCGTCGACGTGGTCGGGGACGCCCGAGACCATCGTCCGCGGCGGGGTCCCCAGCCGCGCCGGCCAGTTGCGCCGGACGAGCTCGTGGTTGCCGCCGATCCCGCCCGACGTGACGACGACGGCCTCGGCGCGCACCTCGAACGTGCCGACGGCGACGCGCGAGCTGGGCGCGCCGCGCGGCACGTCGCTGGGCTCGAGCACCTCGCCGCGGGCGCCGACGACGGCGCCGCCCTCGACGACCAGCTCGTCGACGCGGTGGCGGAAGCGCAGGTCGACGAGCCCGCGCGCGGCGGCGGCGCGCACCCGTGCCTCGAACGGCCGCACGACCGCCGGTCCGGTGCCCCACGTGATGTGGAAGCGCGGGACGGAGTTGCCGTGGCCCTGCGCGTCGTAGCCGCCGCGCTCGGCCCAGCCGACCTGCGGCATGAGCTTGATGCCCTGCGACGCCAGCCACTCCCGCTTCTCGCCCGCAGCCCAGGCCACGTACTCCTCGGCCCAGCGGCGCGGCCACCGGTCCTCGGGCCGGTCGAACGCGGCGGTGCCCTCCCAGTCCTGCCAGGCCAGCTCGTGCGAGTCCTTGATCCGCAGGCGGCGCTGCTCGGGCGAGTCGACGAGGAACAGCCCGCCGAGCGACCAGAACGCCTGGCCGCCGAGGGTCTGCTCGGGCTCCTGGTCCAGCAGGATCACCCGCTTGCCCGCGTCCGCGATCTCGGCCGCGGCGACGAGGCCGGCGAGGCCTCCTCCCACCACGACGACGTCGGCCCGGTCCCCCGTCTCCATGGCGCGATCCTCGCGGACCCGACGGTCCGGCGCAATCCGGGGTGCGTACGGAGTCAGTCGGCGGACGGCGCGACGTGGCGCCGCAGCAGCGCCGCGGCGCGTTCGAACTCGTCGGCGGCGTCGCGCACGTACGCCGCCGCGATCTCCTCGAGCGCCTCCAGGTCGCGGTCGCTCGCCGCGTCGACCCGGGCGGCGCCGGGCGGCAGCGGCGGCTCCAGGCGCAGCATCTCGACCGGCGCGGCGGGCGGGATGCTCGCGTCCGGCAGCCGGCCGAGCTTGGCGCTGACGATCTCGGCCACGACGTCCGCGCCGCCCTGCCGGCGCATCGTCCGCCCCGTGCCGAGCGAGACGACGACGAGCGGCGCCGGGTCGTCCTCGTGCAGCCGGCGGACCGCGGAGCCCGTCGGGTCCTTCGCCCACATCCCGCCGTCGACGAGCGCGCCGTGGCCCACGCGCACCGGCGGGAAGTAGCCCGGCAGCGCCGAGCTGGCCAGCACGACGTCGGCCAGGCGCACGTCCGCCTGCCCGTACGTGCCCTCCGCGCCGCGGCCGCTGTCGAAGAGCACGCCCGCGCGGCGCCCGACGTCGGCCGCGGGGATGATCAGCCGCGCCGGGGCGTCGAGGAACGCCTGGCCGGAGCAGATCGGCTCGATGAGCGCGCGCAGCCGGGCGTGGGCGGCGGGGTCGCCGTGGAGCGAGACCCGCGGCGGCGCCCCCTGGGCGCGGCCGAACACCCGCGGGCCGATCTCGTGGTAGCACGCCGCCAGCTCGGTCCCGGAGAGCGGCCGCCGCAGGCCGAGGGCGCCGCAGACGACGAGCGCGCCGGTCGACACGCCCGCCCCGACGTCGAAGACGCGCGACGCCGGCGCGCCCAGCCGGCGCTCCAGCTCCTCGAGGGCCCGCGCGGCCAGGAGCCCGCGCATCCCGCCGCCGTCGACGGTGAGCACCAGGCGCGTCGGTGATGCGGGTGAGGGGGCCATCCGCCCGTCCCGTTCCCCGACCGGCCACGGCGTACACGCGCGATGTCCGCGACGGGGACGCCGCCTCGGGCGGACGGCCGCGATCGAGGCGGGCGGCGGCACGCCCCGGGCGCGGCCGACCGGGAGCGCGTGCCGCGGGCGCCGGCCGGGCACGGGAGGGACGGAGGCCGCCCCGTCCCGGCGGCGAACGAGCACCCGATGCGCCGCTCAGCCCTGCCGCCCCACGCCCTGCGCCGGGCCCGCGTCTCGACGCGGGAGCGGCTGCGCCGCGTCGGCGACGCGCGCCTGGCGATCGTGCAGACCGCGGTCGCCGCCGCGCTCGCGTGGGCGCTGGCGCGCGTGCTCGTCGGGCAGCCCGCGCCGTTCTTCGCACCCGTCGCCGCCGTCGTGACGGTGGGCCTGGCGCGCGGGGCGCCGCTGCGCCGGGCCGTCGAGATCGGGCTGGGCGTGGCGACCGGGATCGCGCTGGCGGACCTGTTCGTGCGGCTGATCGGCACGGGCACGCTGCAGATCGCGGTGCTGCTGGCGCTGACGATGACCGTCGCGCTGTTCGTCACGCCCGGCATCCTGTTCGTCAACCAGGCGGGGATCTCGGCGATCCTGGTGATGACCCTGCCGGCGGCGAGCCGCGGCAACCCGCTCGACCGGCTGTTCGACGCCCTGATCGGCGGCGCCGTCGCCGTCGTCCTCAGCCAGGTCCTGCTCTCGCGCGATCCCGTGCGCGCGGCGCGCGACGCCGCCGCGCCGGTGGTGGAGGCCCTCGCGGGGGCGCTGCGCGCGATCGCCGTCGGCCTGCGCACCGGGCGGATGACGGCGGCGGAGGCCGCCCTCGCGCGGGTGCGGGACCTGGACGCGGACGTCGACGCGCTCTACGAGGACCTGGCGACCGCGCGGGGCGTCGTGCGCTGGTCGCCGCCGCGCCGGCACGCCCGCGCGCGGCTCGAGGCGTACGTGGCCGGCGCGCGGCAGCTCGACTACGCGGTGCGCAACGCGCGGGTCCTCGGCCGGGCGGCGCGGACGGCCGTCCGCCGGGGCGTGCCCGTCGACGGGCGGCTCGTCGACGCGATCGGGACGCTCGCCGCGGCCGCCGACGCCCTGCGCCGCCAGCTCGACGAGCCGCACCGCGCCGCCGACGCGCCCCGCCTGGCCCTCGCCGCCGCCCGCGAGGCGACCGCCGTCGTCGAGGACCGCCACGACCTGCCGACGAGCACCCTCGTGGCGCAGGTGCGCGCGATCGCCTTCGACGTGATGCGCGCGTCCGGGGTGGAGGCGGAGGACGCGACCGAGCGGCTGGACGCGACGCTGCCTCCGGCGGACCGGAGCGGCGCGGACGCGGCGGACGGCGCGGTCGTCGACGGGCCGACGGGCGCGGCCGGTACCGTCCGCTGACGTGGCGGCGCGCGAGACCCCGGCGACGATCGCGGCGCGGAAGTCCGGCGTCGACTTCCGCCTGCACGAGTACGAGCACGACCCGTCGGCCGACTCGTACGCGCTCGAGGCGACCGAGGCGCTGGGCCTGGACCCCGCGCGCGTCTTCAAGACCCTCGTCGTCAGCCGCGACGACGGCCTGGCGGTCTGCATCGTGCCGGCCGCCGACACGCTCGACCTGCGCGCCCTGGGCAAGCGCGTCGAGCTGGCGCCGATGGCGAAGGCGGAGCGGACGACCGGGTACGTCGCCGGCGGCATCAGCCCGCTCGGCCAGCGCCGGCGGCTGCCGACCCTGGTCGACGACAGCGCGCTGGAGCAGGAGACCGTCTACGTCAGCGCCGGCCGCCGCGGGCTCGAGATCGAGCTGGCGCCCGCCGACCTGGTGCGGCTGACGGACGCGCAGGTGCGGCGGCTGCGCCGCGACCGCTGAGGCCGGGCGCGCGGGCCTCAGACGGTCCGGCCCTCGATCCGCCGCTGCAGCTCGGCGACGCGGTCGGCGCGCGAGGCGCGGGACGCCTGCGGATCCGCCGGCTCCACCTCGCCGGCGCGGACGTGGCGCTCGACGTCGTCGAGCACGTCGTCCGTCGGGCGGCGGGCGACGTGGCCGCCGAGGCGCGCCAGCAGCAGGTCGAGCTTCTCGGGCTCGTCCTCCTCGATCTCGGCCACGAGCGCCGTCGCGCCGACGGGCAGCTCGGCGACCGCGGCGATCAGCGCGTCCTCCTCGCGCACGTCCTGCGGGCCGCCCTCGTCGGCGCCGATGCGCGCCCCGATCCCCCAGCCGACGAGCGCCCCGAGCGGGCCGCCGAGCATCCCGACGACGCCGCCGAGCACGCTGCCGCGCGTCAGGCCGGCGGGGATCGCGTCCTCGAGCTCTCCCACGCGGACCTCGCCGTCCGGGTGCACCTGCACGGTGACCGCGGCGTGCAGACGCAGGTGCTCGTTGCGGGCGGCCTGCTCGAGCACGCGCAGCGCGTCGTGGGCGCGGGCCGGCTCGTCGAAGCGGACCGAGATGACGTTGTCCTGCACGTGCGCCTCCGGGGCGGGGTCGGGCGGCGATCGTAGCGCCGGCGCGGCGGCGTGCCGGTCGGCGTGGTGCCGGTCGGCGCACGCGACCGGCAGCCGCCACGGCCCAGCGCCGCCCGCCCGGGCGCGGCCGTCCAGCCGGCTCAGCCGTCGCGGCGCTCGTAGGCCGCGCCCAGCCCGACGCCGAGCGCCAGGCCGACGCCCATGCCGAGCGCCAGGTTGCCGAGCGCCAGGCCGATGGCGGCGCCGAGCGCGATGCCGATGCCGAGACCGGCGGAGGTCGCGGAGCTGACGGCACCGCGGGAGGGCTTGCGCGGATCCTGCTC
Organism: Patulibacter sp. SYSU D01012; assembly: GCF_017916475.1. Classification (GTDB taxonomy): domain Bacteria; phylum Actinomycetota; class Thermoleophilia; order Solirubrobacterales; family Solirubrobacteraceae; genus Patulibacter. The sequence goes on along the minus strand of NZ_JAFMTB010000001.1, from coordinate 1,006,669 downwards.
GGGGGACATGCCCGCACCCTGGCAAGCCGGCCGCGGGCTGTCCAGCCCCGCGCGCCGGCCGGTACGGTCCGGGCATGGCGAAGCAGCGCCCCATCCGCCGCGAGACCGGGCTCGTGTGGTCCAGCGACGACGGCGACCTGCGGCGCGCGCAGGACCCGGGCGCGCCGTCCGGGGGCGCGGGACGCGGTGGGCGCGGCGGCGGTGGACGGGACGGGAGCGGCGGCAGTGCGGGGCGCGGCGGCAGCGGCCAGGGCGGCGGCCGGGTGAAGGTGCGGCGCGAGACCGCCGGCCGGCGCGGCAAGACGGCGACGACCGTCTCGAACGTCCCCCTCGACGACGCGGGCCTGCGCGATCTGGCCAAGCGGCTGAAGAAGCGCTGCGGCGTCGGCGGGTCCGCGAAGGACGGCGTCATCGAGATCCAGGGCGACCACCGCGACGTGGTCGTCGAGACGCTGCGCGCCGAGGGCTTCGACGTGGTGCTCGCCGGCGGCTGAGCCCGGCGGGGCGGCGTCGCTCGGGCCCGCCCGCCGATCCCCGCGCCCGCGGCGCGCGGACGACCTGTCACGATGGGGCCTCACGAGTCGCCGCGGCCGCGCCGTCCCACGGGGCGGCGGCGGCCTGCGAGGGGGCGTGTGCCCCGGCCTCTGGCGCTCTGCCCCTCCCGGCCGCCGGGGACCTGCCGAGGGGGGCGGAGATCGAAGGACCCGTGTCCACGGAAGACCAGAACGACGGCGCCTCGGGCGAGGTCCTCGCGCGCCTGTCGGAGTGCGTCGTGCGCTGCCTGCGCGACTACACCGGCCGCGGCCCCATGCGGGCCCGCGCCATCCTCAACGGCGACGTGGCGGTCGTCGTCGCCTACGACACCCTGACCAAGGGCGAGCGCGTCCTGGCCGACCACGGCGGCGTCGAGGACGTCCTGGCGATCCGGCGCCGCTTCCAGCAGGCGATGCGACCCGAGTTGCGGGCGCAGGTGGAGTCGGTCCTGGGCCGCCAGGTGTTGTCCGTGATGAGCACGAACAGCACCGATCCGGACTGCTCGGTCGAGCTGTTCCTGCTCGGCGGGCCGCTCGAGGGGTAGCGGCCGGGGCTGCGCCCGCCCCGGCGCGTACGGGCCCCGCTCGGCGTCTGCGATCCGCGCCCCGTCCCGTTCCGCCGCCCAGCGCCGCGCGCCGTTGGGCCCGGACCGGCGCCTGCTCGCCGCGTTCCACCGCCGAACGCCGCGAGCCGTTGCGTCGCGTCCGGCGCCTGCCCGCGTTCCGCCCCTACCGTCGCCTCGAACGCGCGCCGCCCGGGAGAGCCGCGCACCGTCGACGGCCGGCGAGGCGGACGCCGAGCCGCCGCCCATCACGGCCTGTGCCCCCTGCCGTCCGGCCGTCCCGAGCCCACGCCCGTGCCCGCGCCGGCCGGCGTGGCGGGCGGCGTCCACCCGGGTACACGGACGAGCGCACCCCGCCGCAGGGCGGCCCACGACCCGGAGATCCGACCCGTGACCACGAACCTCGCCCCCACCGTCAAGCTGCCCAACGGCCACGAGATGCCGCGCCTGGGCCTCGGCACCTGGCCGATGGACGACGCCGAGGTCGAGCGCGCCGTCGTCGACGCCGTCGGGATGGGCTACCGCCTGATCGACACGGCGTTCAACTACGGCAACGAGGTCGGCGTCGGCCGCGGCATGGCGGCCAGCGGGGTGCCGCGCGAGGAGCTGTTCGTCACGACGAAGCTCAACAAGGAGGACCACGGCGTCGACGAGGCGCAGCGGGCCTTCGAGCGCAGCGCGCAGAAGCTGGGCGTCGACTACCTCGATCTGCTGCTCATCCACTGGCCCAACCCCGCGCAGGACACGTACGTCGACGCCTACAAGGGGCTGGTCAAGCTGCTCGAGGACGGCCGCGTCAAGGCGATCGGCCTGTCGAACTTCAAGCCCGCGCACGTCGACCGCGTGCTCGAGGCCACCGGCGTCACCCCCGACGTCGACCAGATCGAGCTCGACCCGACGAAGGCCCGCGCCGACACCCGCGCGTACCTGGCCGACAAGGGGATCGTCTGCGAGGCGTGGAGCCCGATCGGCCAGGGCGGCGACCTGCTGCAGAACGACGTCATCGCCGGCATCGCCCAGGCCCACGACCGCACCCCGGCCCAGATCGTCCTGCGCTGGCACATGGAGCTCGGCAACGTGACGGTGCCCAAGTCGTCCAACCCCGAGCGGATGCGGAAGAACCTGGACATCTTCGACTTCGCGCTCGGCGAGGACGAGGTCGCGGCGATCAGCGCGCTGGACGAGGGCGAGGGCGGCGTGACCGACTCGGACGAGTTCGGGCACTGAGGGGCGGGCGCGGCGAGCGGCGACGGCCAGCACGGCGACGCTCGCCGCCCGGCGCGCCGGAGACGCCGGACAGCAACGCCGGGAGTCACGGCGTGCCGCCGCGCCGGAGTGCGGGCCGTCGTGGTGCGGCTGCGGGGATCCGAGGACGCGGCATGCTCCGCCCGAGCTGCGGCAGGTACCGCCCCGGGTGAGGGGAGTGCGGCCCGAGGGCGAGGCGGGTTCCGCCCGAGGTGTGGGCAGTGCAACCCGAGGGCGAGGCGGGTTCCGCTGGTGAGGCGGATCCGTGCGACATAGCGACCTCGATCCGCCTCACCAGCGCTTCCCGCATCGCTATGGGCACGGCGCACCTCAGTCGCGCGCTGGACCCCCTCGCTCGTGCGCTGGACCCGCCTCACCCGCGGGCGGCCCGCCCCGGCTGCGCGCCGCGCCGCGGCCGCGGCCGTCCGCCTTCCCCGCGCGCTGCGCCCCACAACGCGATCGCCCCGCCCCACGCCGCGCACCGCCGCACCCGCGTCGCGGGCCGGCGGCCCCGCCGCACCCTCGCCCCGCGCCGGCGACCGCCGCGGAGCTACGCGGCCCCCACCACCCCCATCGCCCCGCCCGCCGCGAACTGCGGCACGCAGCCGTCCTCGAACGGGATCCCCACCCGCAGCAGCGCCGGGCCGGGCTCGGACAGCAGCGCCTCGAGGGCGTCGTCCACGTCGGCCGGGTCGTCGATCGAGCGAGTCCACACGCCGAAGCCGCGGCCGAGGGACTCCCAGTCCAGGCCGGGCAGGGTCGAGGCCATGCGGCGGCCGGCGTAATGGGTGTCCTGCTGCTCGCGGACCATGCCGAGCGAGGCGTTGTCGAAGAGCAGGACCTTGACCGGCAGGCCGGTCTCGGCGGCGGTCGCGAGCTCCTGCAGGTTCATGAGCATCGAGCCGTCGCCGCTGACGCAGACGACGGGGCGCTCGCCGTCGCCCGCGTCGGCCGCCGCGCGCGCCGCGCCGATCGCCGCCGGCAGGCCGAAGCCCATCGTGCCCAGGCCGCCCGACGTCAGCCAGCGGCGCGGGCCGCCGAAGCGCAGCCGCTCCGCCGCCCACATCTGGTGTTGGCCGACGTCGGTCGTGACGATCGCCTCGCCCGCCGCCAGCGAGCTCAGGCGGTCGAGGGTCGCCTCCGCCGAGATCGCGTCCTCGCCGTGCGCCGGCGCCGCCGCGGCGAACCGCTCCCGCCACGCCGCGATGCGCGCCCACCAGCCCGCCAGCCGCGCGGGGTCCGGCGCGATCTGCGTCAGCCGGGCCGCGATGCCCTCGAGCGCCAGCCGCGCGTCGCCGACCACCGGCACGTGCGCATCGACGTTCTTGCCGACCTCGGCCGCGTCGACGTCCACGTGCACCACGCGCGCCCGCGGCGCGAACGCCCGCAGGTCGCCCGTCACTCGGTCGTCGAACCGCGCGCCGACCGCGACGATCAGGTCGGCGTCCTGCAGCGCGGCGTTCGCCGTCGGCGCGCCGTACATCCCCGGCATCCCGAGCCACCGCTCGTCCGTCCCGGGGAACGTGCCCAGCGCCATCAGCGTGGTGACCACCGGCAGGTCGAAGTCCCGCCCCAGCGCGGTCAGGGCGTCGGCCGCGTCGGCGTGCACGACGCCGCCGCCCGCCAGCACGACCGGCCGCTCGGCCACCGCGATCGCCTCGGCCGCCCGACGGATCTGGCCGCCGTTCGGCGTCGCCCGCGTGCGGTAGCCCGGCAGCGAGACGGGGCCGTCCGCGGCGCGCGCCGGCGCCTTCGCCAGGTCGGACGGCACGTCGACGACGACCGGCCCCGGCCGCCCGGTCCGCGCGACGTGGAACGCCTCGTGGATCGCGGCCGCGATCTCGTCCGCCCGCTCGACGGCGATCGAGTGCTTGACGATCGGCGCGGTCATGCCGATGACGTCGCACTCCTGGAACGCGTTCGTGCCGCGCAGCGTCGTCGGCACCTGGGCGGTGACGAAGACCGTGGGGACCGAGTCGGCGTGCGCGTCGGCGATCGCGGTGACGAGGTTCGTCGCGCCCGGGCCGCTCGTGACGAGCGCCACCCCGACGCGGCCGCTCGCCTTCGCGTAGCCCTCGGCCGCGTGGCCGGCGGCGGCCTCGTGGCGCACGAGCACGTGCTCGATCGGCGACGCGTGCAGGGCGTCGTGGATCGGCAGCGACGCGCCGCCCGGCAGGCCGAAGACCGTCTGCACGCCCTCGGCGAGCAGCGCCCGGACGAGCCGGTCGGCGCCGCGGACGGTGCGGCCGGGCGCGGGCGGGGCCGGGGTCGACGCGCCGGCGGCGGTGGACCGCGCGGCCTCCGCGGCAGCCCAGGACGACGCGCGCGTCGGGGCGTCGGCAGCCTCCGCGGCAACCGAGGACCGGGCGCTCGGCGCGGCGTCCGCGGCGGCGTCGGGCGACGCGCTCGTCGGAGCGCCGGCGGCGCCCGGGGCGGACGAGGACCAGGACGACATCAGGCGCCCTCCTGCGGACGGGTCGCGGGCGGCGGGGCGACGCTCGCGGCGAGGATCCGCGGGTCGTAGGTGACCATCATGCCCAGGCCCGTGGCGGGGACCTGGCTGCGGTGCTGGGTGGGCGGTGTGGTGGAGGCGGGTGTGGATGTCGGGGTATGCGGACGCACGAGTGCGCTCCCTTCGCAGGAACGGGGCGGGGCGGACGGCGGATCGAGGAGGAGCTGGGCGGGAACGCGCGGGCGGCCACGAGGGCCGAGCGAGGGCGGTTCCGGTGCCTAGCGGACGCCGGCCGTGAGGCCGGCTACGAGCACGCCGCGGCGGACGCCTACTACGGCGTCCGCGGGAATAAGCGGCGTGATGTGACGGATCGTCACAGGTCCATCATGCACGAGCGGCGCCGATCGGGCAACCCCGGACCGTCCGCGGCGGACGGCCGTGCGGGCCGCCGACGCGCGGCGCTCCCGTGCTCCGGAGGGTCAGGCGCGGGCGCTCGCCGGGACGTCGGACGGGCGCAGCGCGAGCAGCCGCGGGTCGAAGACGACCATCGCGCCGAGGCCCGTGGAGGGCACGCGGCTGCCGGGCAGCGGCGACGGAGCGGCGGGGGCGGGAGCAGTGAGCGGGCGCACGGTGATCGCCCCGGTGATCGGCCGGGGACGGCGACGCGCGCACTCGCCGGCGGACGTCCGTACGAGCGGCAGCGGGCCGGACGCGCCGCTCGGACGGGCGTCTACGGGATTTCCCGCAGGAGGGCGTCCGGCGACCCCGTCCGCCCCAAGTCTCCTGTCGGGCGGCCGATCACCCCTGCGTCCGTCCGCGCCCGCGGACGGCGTCCGTCCGCCGCGCGCGGGACGGACGCACCGGCGCCCGTGCGCCATCGCCGTCCCACACCCGAAAGCCCCATGAGCTCAGATCCCTTCCGCTACGCCCGCGTCTCCGCCGTCCTCGGCGCGCTCGGCGTCGCCGCCCTCTTCCCTGCGCTGGCTTCGGCGCAGAACACGGCGCCGTCGCCGACGCCGCACCCGGCGATGTTCCAGCGCCTCGTCGGCGCCGACTCCGAGAACGGCACGATCGAGACGATCCTGCACGGCCGGTTCAACAACGACGACCGGCAGACCGTCGCGACCGTCTCCGCGGCCGGGGCGAAGGCCAACGGCGACGACGCCCCGGCGGCCGTCGCCCTGTTCGGCGACACCGGCACCGGCGCCTACGGGCTGCTGCGCAGCGTCCCGCTCACGGGCTCGTACGCGCTCGCGTCCACCGCCGGCATCGTCGACGACAGCGGCAAGGAGGCCGTCGTCGTGGTGAGCGCCGACGACACGGGCAGCCGGCTCGAGACCTTCGACCTGCACGCCGGCCTGACGCACCAGACGATCGCCGTCCAGGGCATCGCCAAGGGCGTGGCCGTCGGCCGCTTCCTGCCCGGCCTCGGTCGCGTCATCGCCATCAGCCTGGGTGGCGACAAGGTCGCCTTCTACCGCGCCGACGCCGACGGACTGCACCTGGTCGACCGGGTGGCGAACGTCCCATACTCGGCGCTCGGCGTCGGCACCAGCCAGATGACCCCGGCCACGGAGTCGCTGTTCACCCGCAGCGACGACAGCCGCACCACCCTGCGATGGGAGTTCCAGCCCGTCGACAGCGACGGCAGCACTCCCACGTTCCGCGCGGTCCAGACCGGCGGCGGCGGGCAGCCGTTCGCCGCGGACCAGAACCTCGTCGCGCAGGACCTCGATCCGTACGGGAAGCGCTGGTACACCATGCGCGGCGACGGCAGCTCCACGAGCTGGATCCGCGGCGGCGGCTCGCTGTCGCTGTTCGGCGGCGGTCCCTTCATGCGGATCCTCGGCACGACCGGGGCCCCCGTCGTCCTGGACGTCTACGGGCGCGACCGCGCCTACGACGTGCTCTCCCTCGGCTCGGGCGCCATGTGGCAGCAGAACGTCGTCACCGGAGCCAACACGCTCGCCGCCAACCCCTCGCCGGGGACCGTGGCAGCGGCTCTGGACGTCGACGGCGACCACCGAGACGACCTCGCCGTGGCCGAGGGCACCGCCGTGTCCCTGTACCGCAACGTCACCACGGCCCCGAAGCCCGCGCTGGAGCCGAGCGCCCTGACGCCGTCCGTGCACGACGCAGCCGGCGACGTGCAGGTCGTGACGTCGAAGCGCTTCGATCTCACCGTCCCGACCGACGACGGCGACGAGTACCAGTGCGCGCTCGACGCCGAGGACTCCTGGCGCCCCTGCGTCGGCATCGACGTCCCCGCCTTCGAGACCACGGACGGCCCGCACCTGGTGCGCGTGCGCCGCCGTGTCGTCGGCACGCAGTTCTGGGGGCCTGAGCAGACCATCGCCTTCCGCGTCGACGCCAGCGTCCCGGCCAAGCCGACCGTCCAGGGCCCGAGCGGCCGGACGAACTTCCCGCAGTACCACGCCGACCCGGTGCCGGGCGCCGCCCTGCAGTACCGCGTCGACGACGAGCCGGGCTGGCACCAGACCGACGGGTGGGTCGGCCTGTTCGGCCTGCAGGACGGCCTGCACACGGTCCGGTTCCGCGCCTACGACGCGGCGCGCGAGGTCGCCTCGGAGGAGACGACCGTCGGCTTCGAGCTCGACACGGTCGACCCGAAGGCCCCGACGAAGCTCGCCGGCCCGGACGAGACGACCGCGACGAGCAGCCGCAGCGCGACGTTCGGCTTCGACGGCGAGCCGGACGCGACGTTCCAGTGCCTGCTCGACGAGAAGATCCAGTACACCGCCGCCGGCGCGGCGCGCACGCCCGGCCCCCGGTGGGTCGACTGCACGTCGCCGTGGACCGTCGACGACCTGTCCCTGGGCCAGCACACCATGCTGATCCGCCAGACCGACGCCGCCGGCAACCACGGCGAGCCCGCGGAGTGGACGTGGACGGTCGTCGAGCCCGCGCCGGCCCCCGAGGCCCCGGCTCCCGCCCCCGCGAAGGAGACGCCCAAGCCGACGCCCGCCGCGCCCGCGCCCGCCCCGGCCCCCGCCCCCGCGCCGGCCGCCAAGCCCGTCGAGGCGAAGCTGTCCGTCGGCGTGCCGGCGGGCAAGGGCAAGACCCCGACCGCGACGGCCACCGGCCGCCGCGTGGCCGTCGGCTGCGCGTCGCCGGGCGCCACGGACTACCGCTGCACCGTGACGGTGACCCGCGGGGGGAAGACCGTCGGCGAGGGCCGCCGCACCGGCGCCGGCGTCGTCCCGGTCGACCTGTCCCCGGCCACGGCCCGCAAGGTCCAGCGCCTGGGCGGTCTGAAGGTCCGCGTGACGCTCGCCGTGAAGACGGCCGACGGCACGACCGAGCGCACGCACAAGACCGTGCGCGTGCTGCCGAAGAAGGTCGTCGTCGTCCCGACGGACGGGCTGTTCGCGTTCGACTCGGCGACCCCGTCGCGGGCCGGTCGCGCGCTCGCCGCGTCGCTCGCGCGCCAGCTCGACGGCGCGCGCACGATCACGATCGTGGGCCACACCGACGCCGTCGGCTCCGCCGCGGTCAACCGCCGCCTGGGCCAGCGCCGCGCCGAGGCGTTCCGTCGCCTGCTCGCCGCCGCCGGCTTCGACGGCGAGGTGGCCGTGCGCTCGGCCGGCGACACCGAGCCGCGCGCGTCGAACGCCACGAAGGGCGGCCGCGCGCTCAACCGCCGCGTCGAGATCGACGTGCGCTACTAGCCCGCGCCCGGCCGGCCCGAGCCTCTCGGGCCGGCCGGGCGCCCCGCGCCGCGGCACGGGCTACGACGTTCGTCCACGGGGAACGGCCGCCCGCGCGGAATGTGGGGGCTGCGCCTTCACTTCCGGGGCCCCGCGGCCGATGCTCCCTCCACCACGGGTGGACAGCCGCCGCGTGGAAGTCCCCCCACCGAGGCTCGACCCATGCCCCACTCCCACCCCGCGCGGTTCTTCCGCGCCACCGCTCTCGGCGTCGTCGCCGTGGGCCTCGTCCTCCCCGCCGCCGCGTCCGCGACCCCGCTGCCGGCCCTCCCCACGTACGCGCCCACGTTCGAGAAGGCGACCACCGTCGGCACGGACGGCGGGCCGGTGCGCTTCGTCGTCCACGGACGGTTCGGCCCCGGCGGCGAGGAGCGGATCGCCGCGGTGACCCTTCCCGGCACCGGGAGCGCGCCGGGCAGCGAGTTCTCCATCTCCGGCGTGTCGCTGTTCGAGCCGTCCGGGACGGGCGTGGCGCTGGTCGACGGGAGCTTCGGCTTCTACGACGACGCGCAGCCCGTGGCCGCGGCGGCCGCCGACGTCGGCGAGGCCGGGCGGGACGCCATCGCCGTCGCGTCGAGCAGCGAGAGCGGCAGCGCGGGGGTCCTGCACCTCGTCGACCCCGTGACGCAGGGCCAGGACGCCTTCGGGCTGACGGGCCAGCCGGTCGCCCTCGCCGCCGGGCGCTTCCTGCCGGGTCGTCCGCCGGTCGTCGCCGTCTCGCTGCAGGACGGCGTGGTCGTCTTCTTCGGGAAGCGGGACGACGGGACGCTCGGGCAGGTCGGCACCGCGTCGGGCATCCCGACCGGCCCCCTGTCGCGCGGCCGGCGGACGGACGCCGTGGACGCCGACGCGCTCGTCGCGTCGACCTCCAGCGCCCCGGGCCAGGTCCTCGAGCTGAACGAGGATGCGGGTGCGCCCGGGACGTACGTGGCGACGCGGGTCGCCGGGTTCGGCCAGCCGTTCGGCCGGGCGGCGGGCCGCGTCGCGGCCGACGAGGACGTCACCGGCGCGCGCTGGTTCTCGTACCCCGACGGCGACGCGAGCACGCTGAGCGCGTTCCGGACCGACGGCACGACCGAGGTCGACCAGCACGTCCTGTCGGGCCAGCTGCAGGCGGAGATCGGCACGCCGATCGCCCTGGACCTCTACGGCCGCGGGTCGCGCGGCACGGTCGCCGCGCTCGACGGGACGCGGCTGGAGACCTTCGACGTCCGCACCCTCCGCCAGCACACCACGCCGCTGACGAGCGAGCGCGTCGGGGCGGCGCTCGACGTCGACGGCGACCGTCGCGACGACCTGGTCCTCGCCGACGGCGCCTCCGTGACGCTGTACCGCAACGACACGGGCACGAAGGAGGAGGCGCCCGCCTTCACCGGCACGGAGCTCGCGCCGTCGCGGTACGACGCGCAGGCCGGGATCGCGGTCGTTCGCAGCCGCACGTTCGAGCTCGTGACGCCCTCGGACACCGACGACGCCTACGAGTGCGCCCTCGGCGACGGCGCGTGGAAGGCGTGCCGCAGCGACTCCGGAGGGCCGGCGTTCTCCGTCCCCGCCGACGGGTCGTACGAGCTGCGGGTGCGCCGCCGCGCCGCCGGCACCGACTTCTGGTCCGCGCCGCAGACGATCGCGTTCCGCGTCGACACGGTCAGCCCGGACGCCCCGGTCCTCATCGGCGGGCCGGCGCGGGAGACCACCGAGCGCAGCGCCACGTTCACGTTCGAGGGCGAGGCCGGCGGCAGCTACGAGTGCCGCATCGACCGCCAGTCGTCCCCGGTGCTGATGCGCGCCTCGGACGGCTGGGAGCCGTGCACGTCGCCGTGGACGGTCGACGACCTCGCCCTCGGCGCGCACGTCGCCGAGATCCGCCAGACCGACGCGGCGGGCAACCAGGGCGCGACCACGACGGTCGCCTGGACGGTCGTCGCGCCGACGCCGGCCGCGCCGACGCCGACCCCGGCCCCGGCGACCCCGCCGGCCGCGCCCGCCCCGACGCCGGTCGCCCCCACCCCCGCCCCCGACGCGCCGATCGCCGCCGAGCTGGCCGTCGGCGGCCCGGCCAAGCGCGGCGAGACGCCCGTCGCCACGGTCACGGGGCGCCGGGTCGCGGTCGGCTGCGCCGCCCCCGGGGCCGCGGACTACCGCTGCACGGTGACCGTCACGCGGGGCGGCCGGACCGTCGGCACCGGCCGCCGCACGGGGTCGGGCGTCGTCCCGGTCGACCTGGACCGCGCGACGGCCCGCAAGGTGCAGCGCCTCGGCGGCCTGCGCGTCCGCGTCACGCTGACGGTGAAGGCCGACGACGGCCGCACGTCGAAGGTCCGCAAGACCGTGCGCCTGCTGCCGCGCAAGGTCCTCGTGGTGCCCACCGACGGGCTCTTCGCCTTCGACTCCGCGACGCCCAGCCGCGCGGCCGACCGCCTCGCCCGGCGGATCGCGCGTCAGCTCGACGGCGCGCGGACGATCACCATCGTCGGCCACACCGACGCCCGGGGCACCGCCGCCGTCAACCGCCGACTCGGCGAGCGTCGGGCCGAGGCGTTCCGCCGCCTGCTCGCCCGGCACGGCTTCGACGGCCGGGTGACGGTCCGCTCCGCGGGCGACACCGAGCCGCGGACGAGCAACGCGACCGAGCGCGGCCGCGCGCTCAACCGCCGCGTCGAGATCGACGTGCGCTACTAGCGCCCGCTCCGCGCACCGCCCTCGGGGGTGCGCGGAGGGCGGCGACCGCGGCGGCGGCCCGACCGGCGGCGCTCCGCGCGACGCGGTCGGTGGCGCCCCGGCGTCCTTGCCCGCGAGCGGCCCGCGCCCGTAGGCTGGCGACCGCCGCGCGGCCATCCCGGCCGCGCGCTCCCGGGAGGCCCGCATGACGACCCGCACCGCGTACCGCACCTGCCCGCTCTGCGAGGCCACCTGCGGCCTGGAGCTGACGCTCGAGGACGACCGCGTGACGAAGGTGCGCGGCGACCGCGAGCACGTCTTCTCGCGAGGCTTCCTGTGCCCGAAGGGCGTGTCGATCGCCGAGCTGCACGACGACCCGGACCGCCTGCGCGCCCCGCTCGTGCGGCGCGACGGCGAGCTGGTCGAGGCGACCTGGGACGAGGCCTTCGCCGAGGTCGACCGGCTGCTGACGCCGCTGCTCGCCGAGCACGGCCGCAACGCCTGCGGCATCTACCTGGGCAACCCCAACTCGCACACGCTCGCGGGGACGATCTACGCGCCGCTGCTGGCGAAGGCCCTGGGCACGCGGAACGTCTTCAGCGCGTCGACGCTCGACCAGATGCCCAAGCACGTCAGCTCGGGGCAGCTGTTCGGCACGCCGCTCTCGATCCCGATCCCGGACCTGGACCGCACGGACCACCTGCTGATCCTCGGCGCCAACCCGCTCGCGTCGAACGGCAGCCTGATGACGGCCCCGAACGCCCGCGGGCGGATCCGCGCGATCCGGGCCCGCGGCGGGAAGGTCGTCGTCGTGGACCCGCGGCGCTCCCGCACGGCGGAGGAGGCCGACGAGCACGTCGCGGTGCGCCCCGGCGGCGACGCGCTGCTGCTCCTCGGCATGGTCCACACGCTCTTCGCCGAGGGCCTGACGGCGCCGGGCCGGCTCGCCGCCCTGACGAACGGGATCGACGAGGTCCGCCGGGCGGCCGAGCCGTTCGCGCCCGAGCGGGTCGCGGAGCGCTGCGGCGTGCCGGCGGACGACATCCGCCGGCTGGCGCGCGAGCTGGCCGCCGCCCCGACCGCCGCGGTCTACGGCCGCATCGGCACGTGCACCGTCCCCTTCGGCACCGTCACCTCGTGGCTCGTCGACGTCCTCAACGTCCTGACGGGCAACCTGGACCGGCCGGGCGGCGTGCTCTTCACCACCCCCGCCACGGGCGCGCCGCACACGAAGGGCGAGCCCGGGCGCGGCCGCGGCATGCTGCTCGGCCGCTGGGCCAGCCGGGTGCGCGGGGCCGGCGAGGTCATGGGCGAGCTGCCGACGTCGGTCATGGCCGAGGAGATGGAGACGCCGGGCGAGGACCGGCTGCGGGCGCTGATCACCGTCGCCGGCAACCCCGCGCGCTCGGCCCCCGACTCGGAGCGCCTGGAGGCCGCGATGGCCGGCCTCGACGCCCTGATCTGCGTCGACGTCTACCGCAACGAGACGACGCGCCACGCGCACGTGGTGCTGCCGCCGCCGTCCGTCCTGGAGAAGAGCCACTACGACCTCGTCTTCACCCAGCTGGCGGTGCGCAACGTCGCGGTGTGGTCGCCGCCGGTCCTGCCGGCCCCGGACGGCGCGCTGCAGGAGTGGGAGATCCTGCTGCGGCTCGTCGGCGTCGTCACCGGGCAGGGCCCGGACGCCGACGTCGCCGCGATGGATGGCTTCGTCGCGGCCGAGGCCGCGCGGAAGGAGGCCCGCTCGCCGGCGTCGCCGCTGCACGGCCGCGAGCCCGGCGACGTGCTGGCCGAGCTGGTCGACGCCGACGGCGCGCCGCGGACCGGGCCGGCGCGGATGGTCGACCTGCTGCTGCGCGCCGGCCCGCACGACCTGACGCTGGCCGACCTGGAGGCCGCGCCGCACGGCGTGGACCTCGGCCCGCTGCAGCCGCGACTGCCGGACGCGCTGCGCACGCCGAGCGGCCGCATCGAGCTGGCGCCCGCGCCGATCGTGGCCGACCTGCCGCGCCTGGCGACCGAGCTCGACGAGCCGGTCGACCCCGACGCGCTCGTCCTCGTCGGCCGCCGGCACCTGCGGTCGAACAACTCGTGGATGCACAACCTGCCGCTGCTGGCCGGCGGCCCGGCGCGCTGCACGCTGCAGGTGCACCCCGACGACGCCGCGCGCCTGGGGCTGGAGAACGGCGCGGACGCGCGGATCGCCTCGCGCGCCGGCGAGGTGCAGGCGCCCGTCGAGGTGACGGACGCCATCCGGCCCGGCGTGGTCTCGCTGCCGCACGGCTGGGGCCACGACGCCCCGGGCGCCCGCCTGGACGTCGCGGCGCGCCGGCCGGGCACGAACTCGAACGTCCTGACCGACGACGCGCAGACCGACGCGATCTCGGGGACCGCCGTCCTGAACGGGATCCCCGTGACGGTGCGGGCCGCCGCGCGGGTGGCGGTCGCCGCGGACTGACCCGGGCGTCCCGTGCGGGCGGCGCCGCCGCTGCCGCCGTCCTCGCTGGCCGCCCGTGGACGCGGCGGCCCGGCGGCCGGCGCGCACGGGCCGGACGGCGCGCCGCCCGGCCGCCTACGGCACCAGCACGACCTTGCCGCGCCGCCCGCGCTCCTCGACCAGGCGGTGCGCCTCGGCCGCGTCGGCCAGCGGCACGGTCTGCGACACCCGGGTCTTCAGGCGCCCGGCGGCGACCTGGCCGACGAGGTCCTCGAGCGCCGGGGTGTCCTGCTCGATGAGCATCGGCCGCAGCGTCACGCCGGAGTCGGGGTCGGGCTTCTCGCGCAGGGCGCGCGTGGTGACGATCGTGCCGCCGCGGGCCGCGGCCGGGAAGGCGTCGGCCCCGACGGGGACGGCGTCGAAGACGTACGGGAACGTGCCGATCGCGGACAGGTCGGCGTCGCGCGGCAGCACGGTGTCGGCCCCCAGCTCGCGCACCCACGCCTCGTCGTCGGTGCCGGCGACCGCGGTGACCTGCAGGCCCTGCTCCTTCGCCAGCTGCACCGCGAACGAGCCGACCGCGCCGGACGCGCCCGTGATCAGCAGCTCGTCGCCGGCCGCCGCGCCGAACAGGCGCAGCGCCTGCTGGGCCGTCAGCGCGTTGAGCGGCACGGTCGCCGCCTGCACCGGGTCGAGCCGGTCGGGCAGCGGCACGAGCCAGTGGGCCTCGAGCAGCACGAGCTCGGCGTAGGCGCCGAAGCGGCCGCCCGCCGCGTACCAGGGGATCATCCCGACGACGTGGTCGCCCGGAGAGAAGTCGTGGACCCCGTCGCCGACCGCGACGACCTCGCCGGCCAGGTCCCAGCCCAGGACGTACGGCGGGCCCTCGATGCCGAAGTTCGGCGGGTACAGACCCTGGCGGGCCGCGACGTCGGTCGGGTTGACGTTGGCCGCGGCGAGGCGGACGACGGCCTGGTCGACGGCGGGCTCGGGGTCCGGACGGTCCTGCACCTGCAGCACCTCGGGGCCGCCGGCCTGCGTGACGACGACGGCCTTCATCGGGCGCTCCCGGTGGGCGTGGACGCGGCCGCCTGGGCGCGCGGAGCGGGGATGGTCGGCATGCGGGGACTCCCTTTCGTCGTGGTCGGGACCTACGGGCGACGCTAGCCGACCGCGCCGGGCGGCCCGGCGGGACGAGGGATCGGCGCCGGCCCGACGCGGCGGGCGCGACGCGCCGAGCGCCGACGCGCCAGGCCCACGGACCGCCGATCCTCGCGTGCTACAAGCACTCCATGGCGCGCCGCCCCCTCCCCGCCCCGTCGGGCCGCCCCTAGGTGCCGGCGCCGTCCCGCTTCGGCCGCCTGCGGGCGAGCCTGACGATGGATCTGTCGCCGCTGCGCGAGTCCCGTGACCTGCGGCTGCTGATCCTGGGCTCGACCCTGACGGGGCTGGGCACGCAGGCGACCCTCGTCGCGCTGCCGTACCAGCTGTACGTGCAGACGCACTCGCCCGCGCAGTCCGGGCTGCTCGGGGCGTTCGAGCTGCTGCCCCTCGTCGCGCTGTCGCTCTACGGCGGCGCGCTCGCCGACCGGGTGGACCGGCGGCGGGTGCTGCTGCTCGTGCAGATCGCGCTCGTGCTGCTGTCGGGCGCGCTCGCCGTCGGCGCGTACCTGGGCGAGCCGCCCGTGGCGCTGCTGTACGTCCTCGGCGCGCTGCTCGCGGGCGGCAACGCGGTGCAGAACGTCATGCGCTCGTCGATCGTGCCCAACGTCGTCCCGCCCGGCAAGCTGCGGCCGGCGCTGGCGCTGTCGTTCGGCCTGATGCAGGTGACGATGGTGGTCGGCCCGGCGCTCGGCGGCGTCCTGATCGCCGTCGGCGGCCTGGGCACGGCCTACGCGATCGACGCCGCCACCTGCCTGGGGATGGTCGCGTCCGTCCTGCCCCTCTCGCCGCAGGCGCCGCGCGGCGCGACCGTCGACGACGTGGGCGTGTGGCGATCGATCGGCGAGGGCCTGCGCTTCGTCCGCTCGCGCCGCGCGCTGCTGGGCTCGTTCGCGATCGACCTGTCGGCGATGACCTTCGGCATGCCGCGCACGCTCTTCCCCGTCCTGTCGCTCTCCGTCTACCACGCGGGCGCGACGGGGACCGGGCTGCTGAACGCCGCCGTGTCGGTCGGCGCGACGGCCGCCGCCCTGACCGCCGGGTGGCTCGACGGCGCGCGGCGGCTGGGGCGGATCGTCGTCGTGGCGGTGATCGCGTGGGGCGCGGCGATCGCGGTCGCCGGCCTGGTCCCGTCGCTGGGGCTGGCGATGCTGCTGCTCGCGCTCGCGGGCGCCGCCGACAGCGTCTCGGCGGTCTGCCGGTCGACGATCAACCAGACCGTCACGCCGGACGCCATGCGCGGCCGCATGTCGTCCGTCTTCTCCCTCGTAGTGCAGAGCGGGCCGCGGCTGGGCGACGTCGAGGGCGGCGCGGTCGCGTCGCTGACCTCGGCGCGCTTCTCCGTCGTCTCCGGCGGGGTGGCGTGCGTGGCTGCCGCCGGGCTGATCGCGGTGGCGTTCCCGGCGCTGCTGGCCTACGACGCCGACGTCGCCGAGGCCGAGCTGGCCGAGGCGACCGCGCAGGCCGACGCGGCCGCGGCCGCCGGGCCGGCGTAGGCCGGGCGGCGGGCGCTGCGGCGCGGCTCGTCACGCGCGCTGGGGGCGCGGGCGGTCCGGCCGTCCCGCCTCGCGCCCGCGACGTCGCTCCCCGCCGACCAGCCGGTGCGCACGCCGTACAGCGCCGATGCGCCACAACTTCCGCGCCCGGGGCGGGTTCCTACCCCTGAACGATCGCGCCGACGAGGCCCGCCGCACGCCGCGGCGCCCGAGCCAGCCGGCGCGTCTCTCCCCCGCCCCCGCCCAAGGAGCCCACGTGCCGCGCCCCCTCCGGTCGCGCCGTAGAGCGCTCGTGGCCCTGGCCGCCGCGACGTGCTTCGCCGCCCCCGCCGCCCTCGCCCCACCCGCCCCCGCCGCCAGCTCGATGGCCGTCTCCCTCGCGGACGACGGCGTCCTGAACGGCCGGCACGGCGATCCCGCCCCGATCGTGGAGGCGTGGAAGCGCGCGGGCGTCGACGACGTCCGGCTGTTCGCGCAGTGGTCGCACATCGCGCCCGACACGAACGCCGTGCGCCCGCCGAAGGGCTTCGACGACACCGCCGAGGGCGCCTACGACTTCCGGGCGCTGGACCGCAAGATCGACCTGGTCCGCGCCCACGGGATGAGCGTCACGCTGACGGTCACCGGTCCCGGGCCGGTGTGGGGATCGAAGGAGCCCGCGCGCCGCAACCCGCGCTGGAAGCCCGACCCGCGGCGGTTCGGCCGCTTCGCCACGGCGGTCACGAAGCACGTCGCCGACCGCGTCGACCGCTACGTCGTCTGGAACGAGCCGAACGTCGCGACGTGGCTGCAGCCGCAGTTCCGCTGCACCGGCGCCGGCCGCTGCGTCTCGTACGCGCCGCACCTGTACCGCGAGCTCGCCTCGGCGGGCTACGCCGCCATCCGGCGCCAGGACCCGTCCGCGACGATCGCCATCGGCGCGACGTCGTCGAAGGGCGACCAGTACTCCACGCGCGTGAACGCCACCACCCAGCCGCTGACGTTCCTGCGCGAGATGGCCTGCGTCACCGCGCGCTACCACCGCCGCAAGGGCGGATACTGCCGCGGGTTCCGCGCCGCGCGGGGCAACGTGCTGGCCTACCACCCGCACTCGAACAAGCTCACGCCCGGCCAGCGCAGCCCCAGCCGGAACGACGCGCGGATGGGCGACCTGTCGCGCCTGACGACGGTGCTGGACAAGCTGACCCGCGCCCGGCGCATCTCCGCGGTCGGCGTGAAGCGCAAGCGCCTGCCGCTGTGGCTCGACGAGTACGCCTACGAGACCAACCCGCCGGACCACCGCCTGGGGATCTCGCTCGCGAAGCAGTCCGCGTGGTCGCAGTGGGGCTGGTGGACCGCCGCGCGCAACCCGCGCGTGAAGCTGCTGACGCACTACGAGTGGCGCGACGAGGCGATCGCCGAGGACGACGAGCTCGCCCACGGCTGGCAGTCCGGCCTGTACTTCGTCGACGGCCGCGCGAAGCCGCTGGCCCAGGCGTTCCCCAATCCGATCTTCGGCTGGCGCACGAGCCGCTCCGCCGCCGTCTGGGGCCAGGTGCGCCCCGGCCGCGGCAAGGTCCGCGTGCAGCTGCAGCGCCGCTCCGGCGGCGCGTGGCGACCGTACAAGACGGTGACGACCAACTCGTACGGGGCGTTCGAGGTCCGCGTGCCGCGCTCCTCCAGCGCCCGCTACCGGTACACGTACGCCTCGCCCGCGGACGGCGCGACCGTCGCCAGCACCAGCACGACGCTCCGGCGCCGCTGACCCCCTGCCCCCCGGCGCGCGCGGCCGCCGCCGCGCCGCCAGACTCCCACCCGCCCTCTCACCCTCGAGGAGGACCCTCTCCATGCCCCTGCACGCCCATCCGCCCCGCGCCCTGCGCCGTCTGCTGCTCGCGCTCGCCACCCTCGTCGCCGTCCTGACGGTCGCCGCGCCCGCGCGGGCCGCCAGCCCGACGTGGGGCCTGGCCGACCAGAAGTCCGAGATCTTCGGCACCCCGGAGTTCGGCGAGCTGCACGCGGCCGGGATGGACACGGCCCGCCTCGTGGTCCGCTTCGACGCGCTCAAGTACCGCAAGAACCGGAAGTACAAGCACTACGCCGCGACCATCGACGCGTGGCTGCGCGGCGCCCAGGCGGCGGACGTCCGCCCGCTCGTCTCCTTCTGGATCACCGTGACGAACTCGAAGTCGCTGCGGAAGAGCATCTCGGAGAAGCGCTACATGCAGGAGTTCCGGCGCTTCCGCAAGGCGTACCCGTGGGTGCGGGACTTCTCGATCTTCAACGAGCCCAACCTGACCGGGCCGTTCAAGCGCAACCCGCGCGCGCTCGGGCGGATCTACAAGGCCGTCCGGCACGAGCTGCGGAACTGCAGGAGCTGCCGGGTGCTCGGCGGCGACCTGCACCTGACGTCGGGCGCGTCCGCCGGGGCCTACGCCGCCGAGGTCCGCCGCGGCGCCCGCCGCACGATCGGCCTGTGGGGCCTGAACAACTACAACGACGTCAACGACCGCACGTACCGCAACACCGCGTCGTTCCTGCGCACGTCGGCCGTCCGCCGGGCCAAGGTCTGGATCACGGAGTCCGGCGGCGTCTACGCCCGCAAGCTGTCCTCGGAGCGCAAGAACCCGTTCCTCGCGCAGCGCAAGAAGGCGAAGAGCGACAGCGCCCGCGAGAAGTACCAGTACGAGGCGACGCGCTTCTACAAGCGCCTCGTGACGAAGTACCGCCGCCAGATCCAGCGCGCCTACATCTACCAGCTGCAGTCCGAGCCGAACGACCGCTGGAAGCGCGGCAGCCGCAACGGCTCCTGGGACTCCGGCCTGCTGGACCCGAAGGGCGAGCCGCGCAAGGCGTTCGACTACGTGCTCCGGCACGTGCTGTAGCGCGCCGCCTGCGTCCTGCGCGACCGTAGTTCGCCGCAGGACGCAGGCGGCGCTGGACGTTCCGTCGCCGCAGCGATCGGCCGAACGTCCGGAAGGGATCAGGACGGGAGCGACCGGCCGACCGAAGGGGCCATCCGGCGGCTACCGCCCGTAGCCGTCGTCCCGGTCCCCGACTCCCACACCCATGGCCCGATCCACTCCGGCGCGGTACTTCCGCGCCACCGCCGCCTTCGGCGTCCTCGCCGCCGGCCTGCTCGCCCCGACCGCCGCGTCCGCGCAGAACGTCACGCCCACCGCGCCGACGTACGCGCTCGCGTTCGAGCAGGCCGGCTCCGTCCTCACCCCCGGCGTGCAGACGCTCGTGCGCGGCACGTTCGACACGCGGGGGGCCGAGACCGTCGCGGCCGTCCATCCCTCGCCCGGCGACGGCCAGCCGGCCTCCGTCGAGCTGCTGGGCGTCGACGCCAAGGGCCTGACGACCAGTGGCGCCCCGACCCCGCTGCACATGACCTCCGTGGTGGGCGCAGCGGCGGGCCGCGTCCTGGGCCCGAACCGGCAGTCGCTCGTCGCCGTCGGCACGAGCTCCGACGTGCCGATGCTGCAGCTCCTGGACTGGCACGACGGCACCGCCTCGCGCGTGTGGCGCAGCATCCCCGCGACGCCCGTGTCGGTCGCCGTCGGTCGCTTCCTGCCGAACCACGGCGAGGTCGTCGCGGTCAGCATGGTCGGCGACCGCTACGCGATCTACGACGTGGACGACGGCGAGCCCCGCACGCTGGCGAGCGGTGACATGACCACCGGCCCGATGGTCACCGTGAGCGACCCGGCGTCGGCGTACGACGACCTGCTCGTCCCGGGGAACGGCGGGACCGCGTACCGCAGCCGCTGGAAGCTGGCGACCGACGGGTCCTACGAGCGCGACAGCGCCCCCGTCACCGTCCCGGTGTCGCCGGTCCCCGGCGACACCGTCGCCGCGCAGGATCGCGACCCCGGCGGCGGCGCGTGGTTCATCACGCGGGGGTACAGCTCCGACGGCGTGCGCTCCATGGTCTTCGGCGCGTCCGGCCGCTCGTACCCGGAGACGCAGCCGCTGGGCCCGGTCCTGCTGCGCGAGGCCCGGGGCGACGCGCCGCTCGTGGGCGACTTCCTCGGCCGCGGCGGCCGCGACGTCGCCGCGATCCTCGACGGCGAGCGCCTGCGCGCCGTCGACACCCGCACGCCCGGCGACGAGCTCTCGGCCCCGCTGCCCTCGGGCACCACGGGCGTGCCGGTCGACGCCGACGCCGACGGCCGCGACGACGTCGTCGTCGTGAACGGCCCGAACGTCGAGCTCTTCCACAACGCGACGGGCGACGTCGAGACCACCCCGCACACCGACGGCAAGACGATCGTGCCGTCGGTCGCCGACCCGCGCGCGCCGCGCCGCATCGTCACGAAGCGGACCTTCCGGCTGACGCGCCCCGCGGGCGACACCGCGATGTGGGACTGCGTGCTCGTCGACGCCGACGGCGGGCGCCAGGGCTGCATGCTCAACGCCGCCATCACGGTCCCGGCCGACGGCGACTACCGCCTCGAGGTGCGTCGCCAGGAGGAGGGCCACAGCTTCTGGTCGCCGATCGAGACCATCGCCCTCCGCGTCGACTCCACCGTGCCGGGCACGCCGCAGATCCTGTCGACCCCGGACGCGCTGACGAGCTACCCGCAGTTCATGGTCGCCTCGGTCGCGGGCGTCGCGGTCGAGTACCAGCTGGACGACGAGCAGGACTGGCACCGCCTCGACGGGCCGTACCTGCACGTCGACGCCCCCGACGGCCCGCACCACGTGCGCTTCCGGGCGATCGACCCGGTCCGCGAGGTGGCGTCCGAGACGACGAAGGACTACGCGTTCACGGTCGACCGCACCCGCCCGAAGGCGCCGACGAAGATCGCCGGCCCGGCGGACGTCACGAGCGACCGCGACGCGACGTTCGCGTTCGAGGGCGAGCCGGACAGCCGCTTCGAGTGCCTGGTCGACCGCGTCGAGCCCGACGGCCTGGGCGGCGTCGCGGCGCGCGGCGGCCTGGTCTGGGACGACTGCGCCTCGCCGTTCGTCGTCCGTGACCTCGCGCTCGGCACCCACACCGTCACCGTCCGCCAGGTCGACGCCGCCGGCAACCGCGGCGCCCAGACGACGTGGACCTGGGAGATCGTCGAGAAGGCCGCCGAGCCGGTCGCCCCGACGCCCGCCCCCGCCGCGCCCGCCAAGGAGGACAAGCCCGCGCCGGTCGCGACCACGCCCGCTCCTGCGCCGACCCGGGCCGCGGACGAGCCGGTGAAGGCCAAGCTGTCCGTCGGCGCCCCCGCCGGCAAGGGCAAGACGCCCGTCGCGACCGCGACCGGCCGCCGCGTGGCCGTCGGCTGCGCCGCTCCCGGCGCCGAGGGCTACCGCTGCGCCGTCACCGTCACCCGCGGCGGCAAGACCGTCGGCCAGGGCCGCCGCACCGGGGCCGGCCTCGTCCCGGTCGACCTGGACAAGGCGACCGCCAAGAAGGTCCAGCGCCTGGGCGGCCTGAAGGTCCGCGTGACCCTGGCCGTGAAGACCGCCGGCGGCGACGTCACGACGACGAGCAAGACCGTGCGCATCCTGCCGCGCAAGGTCCTCGTCGTCCCGACCGACGGCCTCTTCGCCTTCGCCTCGGCCACCCCGTCCCGCGAGGCCGATGCGCTGGCGAAGGACGTCGCCGGGCAGCTCGACGGCGCCCGGACGATCACCATCGTCGGCCACACCGACGCCGTCGGCTCCGCCGACGTCAACCGCCGCCTGGGCCAGCGCCGCGCGGAGGCGTTCCGCCGCCTGCTCGCGAAGCACGGCTTCGACGGCGAGGTGAAGGTCGCCTCCGAGGGCGACACGCAGCCGCGCGCCAGCAACGCCACGAAGGCCGGCCGCGCGCTCAACCGCCGCGTCGAGATCGACGTCCGCTACTAGCCGGTCCTCGTCGGGGTCCGCGGCCGCCCGCCGCGGACCCCGACGCGTTCCGCCCGTTCCGACGGGCGCGTCCCCGCCGGCCGCCGCGCCGGTCACCCCACCGAAAGCACGCATGCGCCACCACCCAGCCCGCCACTTCCGCGCCCCCGTGGCGCTCGGCGTCCTCGCCGTCGGCCTGCTCCTGCCCGCGGCCGCGAGCGCCCAGGCGACGTTCCCCTCCGGGCCCGCCCCGGCGTTCTCGAAGGCCGTCTCGGCGAACTCCGGCAACGGCCCCATCCGCTTCCTGCTCCACGGCGGGTTCGACGACAGCGGCCACGAGACGATCGTCGCGGTGTCGGGCGCCGGCTCGACCAGCGAGGGGCAGCCGGCCCCGGCCGGCGTCGCCCTGTTCGACCGCGTCGACACGCCGGACGGGTACGGGCGCACCCAGCGCGCGACCCTGCACGGCGAGACGCCGATCGCTGCCGTCGCCGCTCCCCTCGGCTCCTCGTTCTCCCTCGTCGTCGCCAGCGAGGGCGGCGGCGGACGCCTCGAGTCGATCGACTGGCACGAGGGCGGCGCCGTTCGCGACACGCAGCTGGGCGGCGACCCGGCCGGGGTCGCGGTCGGCCGCTTCCTGCCGGGGATGAGCGACGTCGTCGCCGTGAGCATGCCCGGCGACCAGCTGGCCTTCTACGCGCCGCTTCGCGACGGCTTCGCGCTGCTCGACACGGTCAGCGGGGTGACGACCGGTCCGATCGCGACGGGCCCGCGCCCGGGGCAGCCGAACGACTTCCTCGTCGTCTCGGCCGGATCGTCGGGCAGCCGCATCGTCGCGATCCACGGCCCCGACGTGCCGCAGCGCGTCCAGACGCTCGATCACTCCAGCCAGCCGTTCGGCGCCTCGAACAACCGCATCGCCCAGGACCTGGACGCGTTCGGCGCCCGCTGGTTCGCCTGGAACGCCCTCGGCTCCGGCGGCCTGTCGGCGGCGTCCACCGCGAACGGCACCACCGGCTACCGGCCGCCCGTCCTGCAGACCGACGGCTCCTTCGGGACGCCGGTCGTGCTCGACCTGTTCGGCCGCGGCGTGAAGGACAGCGTCGCGGCGCTCGACGGCACCGTCGTCAACACGTACGACGGCGAGAACGGCGTGACGGGCAGCGCGCCCCTGTACGGCGGTCCCGCGGCCGCCGCGCTCGACACCGACCGCGACCACCGCGACGAGCTCGTCGCGGCCCACGGCAGCTGGGTGACGGTCTTCCACAACGACACGGGGACGGAGGAGAGCTTCCCCGGGCTGTCGCCGGAGGCGCTCACCCCGTCCTACTTCGACGTCGTCCGCGGCGTCCAGGTCGTCACGGCCCGCCGGTTCGACCTGCGCCTGCCCGTCGACTCGGACGACCGGTACGAGTGCGTCGTCGGCGAGGCGGACGCGTGGCAGGCGTGCTCCTCCTTCGAGCCCGCGCTGACGGTCCCGGCCAACGGCGACTACGTCGTGCGGATCCGGCGCATGATGCGCGGCACGCGGTTCTGGTCGAAGGAGCAGCGGATCGCGTTCCGCGTCGAGGCGAAGGTCCCGGGCGGACCGGCCGTCGTCGAGCACCCTCCCGCGTTCACCGCCTACCCGCGCTTCGGCGTCCTGGCCCCGCCGTCCGGCGTGCGCGTCGAGTACCGCGTGGACGGCGACGGCGAGTGGATCCCGACGGACGGCCCCACGTTCGCCCTGCCCGATCTCGTCGAGGGCCCGCACAGCGTCGCGCTGCGCAGCTACGACGTCGGCGCCGGCGTCGCCTCCGACGATCCCGCGTCGTTCGACTTCGTCGTCGACCGCACGGCCCCGGGCGCCCCGGCCAAGATCGCCGGACCCGACGGCGTCACCGCGGCCCGCACCGCCACGCTCGCCTTCGAGGGCGAGGCCGACGGCACGTTCGAGTGCCTCGTCGACCAGCGCGAGGAGCGCGGCGGCGCCCGCGTCCGCGACCCGTGGGAGCCGTGCGCGTCGCCGCTCGTCCTCACGGGTCTGGGCCTGGGCGCGCACACCGTGGCGGTCCGGCAGACGGACGCCGCGGGCAACCACGGTCCCAGCGCGACGTGGACGTGGACCGTCGCCGAGAAGACGACCGAGCCCGGGGTGGAGACGCCGGCCCCCGCGACCCCGACGCAGGAGCACCGGCCGGCCCCGGTCGTGCCGGCGCCCGCCCCGGCGACGCCCGCCGACGACGTCGCGCCGGTGAAGCCCAAGCTCTCCGTCGGCGCGCCCGCCGGCAAGGGCAAGGCGCCCGTCGCGACCGCGACCGGCCGCCGCGTGGCCGTCGGCTGCGCCGCTCCCGGCGCCGAGGGCTACCGCTGCGCCGTCACCGTCACCCGCGGCGGCAAGACCGTCGGCGGCGGCCGCCGCACCGGCGCCGGCCTCGTGCCCGTCGACCTGGACAAGGCGACCGCCAAGAAGGTCCAGCGCCTGGGCGGCCTGAAGGTCCGCGTGACCCTGGCCGTCAAGACGGCCGACGGCGAGACGACGAAGACGAGCAAGACCGTGCGCATCCTGCCGCGCAAGGTCCTCGTCGTCCCGACCGACGGGCTCTTCGCCTTCGCGTCGGCCACCCCGTCCCGCGAGGCCGATGCGCTGGCGAAGGACGTCGCCGGGCAGCTCGACGGCGCCCGGACGATCACCATCGTCGGCCACACCGACGCCGTCGGCTCCGCCGACGTCAACCGCCGCCTGGGCCAGCGCCGCGCGGAGGCGTTCCGCCGCCTGCTCGCGAAGCACGGCTTCGACGGTCAGGTCCGCGTGGCGTCGGCGGGCGACGCGCAACCGCGCGCCAGCAACGCGACGAAGGCCGGCCGCGCGCTGAACCGCCGCGTCGAGATCGACGTCCGCTACTAGCGGGGCCGGGGCGGGCGCGGCGGTCGCCGCGCCCGCCCCGCGGCGATCCGGCCGCCCCAGGCCGGGCCGCGCGCCCCGTCCGCACCCGACGGGGGGACGCGTACGGCGTCCTCGGTCGTACCGGTGCGCGGGGGCGCCGCCTGCCCATCTGCAAGGATTCCGGCGCAGCCGATCCCCCACGCGGACCCCCTCTTGCCGACCTCTGAACGCTCAGCCCAGGCGATCTCGAACGCCATCGCCCAGCTCTACAAGGCGCAGTTCGGGCGCGGACCGACGAAGGTCAAGACGTACTTCCTGGGCCTGGACGGCATCGTCTGCATCCTCGAGGACACGCAGACGCCGGGCGAGCGCCGGCTCGTCGCCTCGGGCGAGGGCATCGCGCGCCTGCGCGACATCCGCACGTTCTTCCAGCACGCCGCCGAGGACGAGCTGAAGGCCGCGATCGAGGAGACGACGGGCCGCCGGGTCCGCGCGTTCATGAGTGGCTTCGACCCCACCGCGGACGCGTGCTCCGAGGTCTTCCTGCTCGAGGAGCAGGACGATCCGGCGGCCCCGCCGGCCGGCCCCGGAGCCCCTGCCCCGGGCACCGCGGCCGGCTGACCGCCGGCGCATCGCGCGAATGGCGCCCGCGCGCGGCGGGCAGTCGAGGGATGGGACCGGTGCAGCGAGGCCCTCCGTCCCGGCCCGCAGCATCGCCCGCCATTGTTCGGATCGTGCGGCCGGCCTCATGGCCAGGGGTCGGTCGCCGATCCTCTTCGGCGTCGTCCGGCGGCGCGACCCGTCCCGGTCGCGTCGCGGACGCGTCGCCGCCGCTCAGGCCCGCTGCAGCGCCGCCGCGGCCCGCGCCGCGGTGCCGCGCGCCCAGGCCCCCGTCGAGACGAGCGCCAGCGCCACGATCGCCGCGCCGCACCCCGCGACGATCCACCAGCCGGCGTGGCTGGCGTCCGCGATGCCCGCCGCCCCGCCGGCCGTGCTGACCGCGACCGCCCCGCACACCGCGACGCCGAGCGACTGACCCGTCTGCCGGCTCGACGACGCGACGGCGGCGGCGACCCCGGCCTGCGCGGGCGGCATCCCCGAGACCGCGGTGTTCGTGATCGGCGGGTTGACCGAGCCGAAGCCCACGCCGAAGACGACGTAGGCGGCGAAGAGCCACGCGACCGAGGTGTCCGCCGCCAGCCCAGTCAGCATCAGGCCGCTCACCAGGAGCGCGGCCCCGCCGAGCACGAGCGACGGCCGGGCCCCGAGGCGGCCGACGAGCCGGCCGGTCAGCGGCGCCACGACGGCGGTCACCGCCGCCATCGGCAGGGTGTACAGGCCGGCCTGCAGGGGCGTCAGGCCGCGCGCCTCCTGCAGGTAGATCGTGTTGAGGAACAGGAAGCCGCCGAGCGCCGCGAACGCCATGATCGCGATGAGCGACGCGCCCGCGAACGGCACGCTGCCGAAGAAGCGCGGGTCGATCAGGGGCTCCCGGCGACGCAGCTCGTAGGGGACGAAGACGGCGAGCGCGGCCGCGGCGACGGCGAGCAGGCCCAGCGTCTGCGGCGACGTCCAGCCCGCCTCGGGCGCCTCGATGATCGCGTAGACCGTCGCGGCCAGCAGGACGATCACGAGCACCTGGCCGACCGGGTCGAGCGTCCGCGGCCGCGGCGCCCGCGACTCGGGGACGAAGCGCCGGGTGAGCAGGATCGCGGCCACGCCGACGGGCAGGTTGATCCAGAAGATCGCCCGCCAGCTGACGGCCTCGACGAGCAGCCCGCCCACGACGGGGCCGAAGGCCATGGACAGCCCGATGACCCCCGCCCACAGCCCGATCGCCTGCGCCCGCTCGCGCGGGTCCTCGAACGTGTTGCGGATGATCGACATCGCGACGGGGTTGAGCATCGAACCGCCCACCGCCTGGAGCATCCGGAACGCGATGAGCAGCCGCACGTCACCCGCGAGGCTGCACAGCAGCGACCCCAGCGTGAAGAGCGTCAGCCCCACCTGGAACGTCCGCGCACGCCCGACGCGGTCCGCCGTCGAGCCGGCGAGCACCAGCAGGCTGGCCAGGACGAGCGTGTAGGCGCTGACGGTCCACTGCAGCTCGGACGTCGACGCCTCCAGGTCGACGCGCAGGTCCGGCAGCGCCACGTTGACCGCGGTGTTGTCCAGCCCGACGATGAACAGGCTCGTGCAGCAGATCGCCAGCACGAGGAAGCGGCGGGGGTCCTTCGCCTGCGCGTCCGCCGGCCCGGCGGACGCGGCGTGGGGCTCGTCGCCGGGCGGTGGGGCGGTCGCGGCCATCCTCCCCAGTACAGCAGGACCGTCCGGGGCGCCCGGGCCGCGGCGCGCGCCCGGCGGCGCCCCAGGCTCAGCGCGGCGGCATGCGGACGGCGCCGTCCAGGCGCACGACCTCGCCGTTGAGCATCGAGTTCTCGACGACGTGCTGGACCAGGTGGGCGTACTCCGCCGGCCGGCCGAGCCGCGGCGGGAAGGGCACGGACGCCCCCAGGTCCTCGCGCACCTGCTCGGGCAGCCCCGCCATCATCGGCGTGTCGAACAGCCCCGGCGCGATCGTCACCACGCGGATCGCGTGGGCCGCCAGCTCGCGGGCCACCGGCAGCGTCAGGCCGACGACGCCGCCCTTCGACGCCGCGTACGCGACCTGCCCGATCTGCCCGTCGAAGGCGGCGATGGACGCGGTCTGCACGCAGACGCCGCGCTCGCCGGCGTCGCCCTCGGGCGCGTTGCCCGCCATCGCCGCCGCCGCCAGGCGCATCGCGTTGATCGTGCCGAGCAGGTTGACCCGGATGACTGCCTCGAAGCGCTCCATCGGCGTCGGCCCGCCGCGGCCGACGAGCTTCGCGGGCGTGGCGAGGCCGGCGCAGACCACCGACACGCGCAGGCCGCGCTCCGCCTGCGCGGCGGCCTCCACGGCGGCCCCCACGCTCGTCTCGTCCGTCACGTCGGTCGTCACCGCGCGGCCGCCGATCTCGGCGGCGAGCGCCTCGGCGCGCTCCGTGGCCAGGTCGGCGATCACGACGTGCGCGCCGGCGCCGGCCAGCCGCCGCCCGGTCGCCTCGCCCAGCCCCGACGCGCCGCCGAAGACGACGGCTCCTGCTCCTGCGATCTCCATGGGTCTCCTCTCGTGCGGCGCGGCCCCGCACGCGGCGGCGGACGGATCCGCTCCGCGGGCGCGGCGCGCCGGGGTCGTCGGTCAGGCGGCCCGCAGGTGGCG
This sequence comes from Patulibacter sp. SYSU D01012, assembly GCF_017916475.1. Taxonomy (GTDB): domain Bacteria; phylum Actinomycetota; class Thermoleophilia; order Solirubrobacterales; family Solirubrobacteraceae; genus Patulibacter. Next base: position 978,481 of record NZ_JAFMTB010000001.1, on the reverse strand, counting down.
GGTCGGCGCGGTGGCCTTGGCCAGGTGGCGGGCGATGACCATCCGCTGGATCTGGTTGGTGCCCTCGAAGATCTGCATGATCTTCGCCTCGCGCATCATCCGCTCGACCGGGAAGTCCGTCGTGTAGCCCGCCCCGCCGAGCACCTGCACGGCGTCGGTCGTGACGCGCATCGCAGCGTCGGTGGCCACGAGCTTGGCGATCGACGCCTGGCGACCGAACGGGCGGCCACGGTCGCGGCGACGGGCGGCGTCCAGCACCGTGGCGCGGGCCGACTCGACGGCCGCGTCCATGTCGGCCAGCAGGAAGCCGAGGCCCTGGTGCTCGATGATCGGCTGGCCGAACGTCTCGCGCTCGCCGGCGTACCGCGCGGCGTGGTCGAGCGCGGCCTGGCCCAGACCGACCGCGGTGGCGGCGATGCCCAGGCGACCGGAGTCGAGCGCCGACAGGGCGATCTGCAGCCCCTGGCCCTCGGCGCCGATGCGGCGCTCCTCCGGCACGAACACGTCGTCCAGGTCGATCGTGGCGGTCGTCGAGCCGGTCAGCCCCATCTTGTGCTCGGGCCGGCCGGCGGACAGGCCGCGGGCGTCGGCCGGCACGAGGAAGCACGAGATGCCGGACGTCCGGTGGTCGGACGTGCGCGCGAAGACCGTGTAGAAGTCGGCCTCGCCGCCGTGGGTCACCCATGCCTTGCTGCCCGACAGGACGTAGCCGCCGTCCGTGCGCCGTGCGCGGGCGCGCATCGCGGCGGGGTCGGACCCGGCGTGCGCCTCCGACAGGCAGTACGCGCCGAGCAGCCGGCCGCCGACCATGTCCGGCAGCCAGCGGGCGCGCTGCTCGTCCGTCCCGAACGTCGCGAGCGGGTAGCACGACATGACGTGGACGCTGACGCCGACGGCGACGCTGGCCCACGCGCCGGCCAGCTCCTCGAGCACCTGCAGGTAGACCTCGTAGTCCAGCCCGCCGCCGCCCAGGTCGTCCGGGTACGGCATGCCGAGCAGCCCGAGCTCGCCGAGCTGCCGGAAGACGTCGCGGGGGAAGGCGCCGGCGGCCTCGGCCGCCGCGGCGCGGGGGGCCAGGTCGGTCTGGGCCACCTCGCGGGCGAGGGCCACGATCTCCTCGCTCTCGGGCGTCGGCAGCAGGCGCTCGGCGGTCACCCCGCGACAGTACCACGGGACGTACTGCGGTATCCACCCATCGCGTCCCGCTCGCGACCCGCCGCCACCGAGCCGTTGTACGCCGACGCGGCCGGGGCCTGTCGTAGGCTGTACCCGTGCCGCTGACGCTGAACGACCGCCAGCAGGAGCTCCTCGACGGGCTCGTGGCGCTGTTCGTCGCCGAGGGCTTCCGCCAGTTCACGCTGGGCGACCTGACGGTGCGGCTGCACTGCTCGAAGTCGACGCTCTACGCGCTGGGCGAGAGCAAGGAGCAGCTCGTCGGCAACGCCGTCGTCCACTTCTTCCGCACCGCTACGGCCGAGGTGGAGCGCCGCACCGCGCTCGAGGACGAGCCCGCCGCGCGGATCCAGGCGTACCTGACCGCGGTGGCGGACGCGCTGCGGCCGGCGTCGGCGGCGTTCATCGAGGACATCGCGGCCCACCCGGCGGCCCGCCAGGCGTACGCGCGCAACACGCGGATCGCCGCGCGGCGCGTGCGCGAGCTGATCGACGAGGGCGTCTCGTCCGGGGCGTTCCGGGCGGTGCACGCGGCCTTCGTCGCCGACACGGTGGCGTCGACGATGACGCGGATCCAGTCCGGGGACGTGCAGCGCGCCACCGGCCTGCGCGACGCCGAGGCGTACGAGGAGCTGGCGGCCCTCGTGCTGCGCGGCGTGCGCAGCTGAGCGCCCGGGCGGGCGGCCCGGCCGCCCGTCAGGAGGCGAGCGACGCGTCGTCGCCAAGCCCGTCGCGCATCGTGGCGAGCGCCTGGCTGAGGATGCGCGAGACCTGCATCTGCGACACGCCGACGTCGGCGGCGATCTCGCGCTGCAGGCGCCCCTCCTCGTAGCGCGCCCGGACGACGTGCCGGGCCCGGGGGTCGAGGCCGCGCATCGCGTCCTCCACCAGCGCGCGGCGCTCGACCTGCACGTAGCCCTGGTCGAGCTCGCCGTGGACGTCGATGACCTCGCCCGCCTCGCCGAGCGGGTGGTGCAGCGAGTGCGACCGGTAGGCGCGGCCGCCGAGCATCCCGCCGCGCACCTCGTCCGCCGTCGTGCCCAGGTGGGCGGCGATCTCGGCGGCTGCGGGCTCGCGGCCCGTGGTCTCCTCCAGGCGGACCCGGGCGTGCTGGACCTTGGCGTCGAGCTCCTTCACGGCCCGCGGCACGTGGACCGCCCACGTGTGGTCGCGGAAGTGCCGGCGAATCTCGCCGGTGATGGTCGGCGCGGCGAACGAGACGAAGCGCGTCCCGGCGTCGGGATCGAAGCGGTCGATCGCCTTGACCAGGCCGAGCGCGCCGACCTGCACGAGGTCCTCGAGGGCCTCGCCGCGCTCGGCGTAGCGGCGAGCGAGGGAGCGCACGAGCGGCATCGCGCGGACGACCATCTGGTCGCGGGCGGCGCGGTCGCCGTGGCGGTGGTAGCGGCGGAGGAGCGCGCGGTCGCGCGCGTCCCGAAGAACGGCATCGGTGGGCACTGAGGTCCTCCCGAACGGGTGGTGCTGGATCGTCCGGTGGGCACCTGCGCGACGTGTTCGACGTCGTCCGGGCGCGGCCACCTGCAGCAGGCCCGCCGCGCTCCGGGATCGCCGGCGGCCGCCCCGTCCCGCCCCCGACGAGCGAGGGCAGACCCGGGCGTCCGCACAACAGGAGTGCGACGCGCCGAGGCAGCGTATCACCTACGTCTCGAAATGTCTTGCTTTCGTCCTCAAATGGGACGATAGGGGCCATCCAGACACGCAGTCCGGCCCGAGGCCGCTGTGGCGTAGAGCTTCCGAGACGTACTGTCTCGGCTGCGCCCCAGGCACGCGCACACCGCGAACCCTGCGCCTCCGCGCACCGCGCGGGCCGGCGCACCGCACCCCTGCGCCGCCCGCGGGCCGAGCCGCCGCGGCGCGGGCGGCGCGCGGGCTCAGACCTCGCGGACGATGTCCTCGTAGTCGAAGCGCGGCAGGCGGTCGAGCCACGCGTCGGCGCCGGGACGGCCGACGTTCACCACCAGGTGGGAGCGCCACGACGTGCCGGCGAAGAACTCCTCGTCGACGCCCGCGGCGTCGAACCCGGCCATCGGGCCGGCCGCCAGGCCGACCGCCCGGACCGCGAGCAGGAAGTACGCCGTCTGGAGCGCCGCGTTGTAGCGGGCCATGTCGTCGCTCGTCGGGCTGGCGGCGAGGGCCTCGCGCATGGACGCGCGCGGGGGGAACAGCCGCGGCATGTGCTCGTAGAACTCGCTGTCGAACGCCAGGACCGCGGTGACGGGCGCCGAAGCCGTCTTGGCCCGATTGCCCTCGGCGAGGTGGGGCAGCAGGCGCGCGCGGCCCTCCGGGGTGCGGACGAAGAGGATCCGCAGCGGGTTCGTGTTGGCCGCCGTGGGCGGCCACTTCGCCAGGTCGACGATCGCGCGCAGCTGCTCGTCGGTGACGGGCTCGTCCGCGAACGCGTTGGCCGTGCGGGCCTCGGTGAAGAGGAGCGCCCGCGCCTCGGGCGCGAGGGCGTAGACGTCGGTGTCGGTCGTGCTCATGTGCTGCTCCTGGGGATCGATGGCGGCCGGCGCGCCAGGGGCGCTCGACCCACGGCCCGGAGCGTATCGGACCGCGGTCCGCTTAGCGAGCGGAACGCTCGCCGGCGTGGCGCGCCGGCCGCATCGAACGTCGGTCGAGGCGGCCGCGAAGCGTCCGCAAATTGCGCAGATCGCGCCGGCGCGATCCCTCGGAGCCGCCGCCGTGCATGCGAACATGCGTTCGCATGAGGCCGGCCGGCAACCGCACTCCCCACCCCGGTCACGACCATCTGATGATGGCCCTCCGCGCCCGCAACCCGGATCGGGCGCTCGAGGCCGCGCGGCTGATGGGCGACGTCCCGCTGAGCGCCGCCGCGCAGATCACCGCGCTGCTCGCGGAGCGCGACGACCCCCGCTACGACCGCGCGGCGTCGAAGCTCGCGGCGCGTCTGGTGCTCGAACGCGGCCTGGGTCTGGAGGACGCCGACGCCGTGCTGACGAGCGTGGCCCAGCTGCCCGACCCCGCCGCGCTCGCGCAGATCCTGGGGTACTGCCGACGCGGCGAGTAGCGCGCCCGGCCGGCGGCCCCGTGCGGCGCCTCGCCGGCCGGGCGCCACCGACACCGTCGCCCGCCGCACAGAGCGCGCGCCGCGACGGTTGTACGTTGAAACGGATGGCGACGACGACGGACGGCGGGGACCCAGCGACCGGGACGGCCGAGGCCGGCGCGCCGCCCCCGCCGGACGCGCCCGACGCTGCCGCCGACGACGACGGGCGGCTGCTTCGCGGCTCGGAGGGGTATCGCCGCCTGTCCGTCGCGATGTTCGCCGCGGGCCTGGCGACCTTCGCCCTGCTCTACACGACGCAGCCGCTGCTGCCGCTGCTCACGCGCGACCTCCACGTCAGCCCCGCGGCGTCGAGCCTGACGCTGTCGGTCACGACGGGGGCGCTCGCCCTGGGGCTGCTGCCCGCCGGCTGGCTGTCGGACGCGGTCGGCCGGATGCGGGTCATGTCCTGGTCGCTCCTGCTCTCCGGCGTGCTCGCCCTCGTCGCCGCGGCCGCGCCGTCCTTCGCCACCCTGCTCGTCGTGCGCGCGCTGCAGGGCCTGGCCCTGGCGGGGCTGCCCGCCGTCGCGATGGCCTACCTGACGGAGGAGGTCCACCCCACCTCGCTCGGCAGCTCGATCGGCCTGTACATCGGCGGCAACGCGCTCGGCGGCATGGGCGGGCGCCTGGTCGGCGGCGCGCTCGCCGACGTCGGCGGCTGGCGCGTGTCGCTGCTCGGCGTCGGCGTCCTCAGCCTGCTCTGCACCGCCGTCTTCCTGCGGCTCGTCCCCGGATCGCGCTACTTCCACGCCCGCCCGTTCCGGGCGCGCGAGACGCTGACGTCGCTGCGGGGCCACCTCGAGGACCGCGGCCAGCTGCGCCTCGACGCGATGGCGGCGCTGCTCATGGGCACGTTCGTCGCGGTGTTCAACGCGCTGGGGTTCCGGCTGGAGGCCGCCCCCTACGGGCTGGGACAGACCGCGATCGCGGCCGTCTTCCTGGTCTACCCCGTCGGGTCCGTGGCGTCCGCGGTGTCGGGCCGGCTCGCGGACCGCATCGGGCGGCGGACCATGCTGCCGGTGGGGGTGCTGCTGGCGGCCGTCGGCCTGGCGCTGACGCTGCTGCATCCGCTGCCGGTCGTGATCCTGGGCGTCGCCACGCTGACCGCCGGGTTCTTCGCCGCGCACTCCGTCGCATCCAGCTGGGTGGGGCGCCGCGCGGTCGAGGCGCCGGCGCAGGCGTCGGCGCTGTACCTGCTCGCGTACTACGCGGGCTCGTCCGTCGCCGGCCCGCTCGGCGGCACCGCGTGGACGGCCGGGCGGTGGACCGGCGTGGTGCTCCTCGGCGCCGCGCTGCTGGGCCTGGCCCTGCTCGTGTCGCTGCGGCTGCGCGTGACGCCGCCGCTGCGGCGGGCGGCGGAGTTCCGCCCCCACGCGTCGGCGTAGGCCCGCCCGCCGCCGCGGGGACGCCCGTCCACCCCGCGCGCGAGCGCGGCCCGCCGCCGCGGCGGGCCGCCCGCCGGTACCGTCAGGCCATGCGCGCGACCGGGATCCGCCCATGAGCGGCGCCGCCCACGGGGGCAACGAGGAGCTCCTCGGCCTCGACACGCCGGCGCACCGCCTGGCCCCGCAGTGCAAGGTCCTGGCGCTCGCGCTGTTCGCCGTCGCCGTGGCGCTGACGCCGACGCACACCTTCTGGCCCTACGGCCTGCACCTGCTGCTCGTGCTGGCCGCCGCGACGGTGGCGCAGATGCCGCCGCTCGACCTGGCCAAGCGCCTGGTCGTCGAGATCCCGTTCGTGCTCTTCGTGATCGTCCTGCCGTTCGTGGCGACGGGCGACCGCGTCCACGTGCTCGGCGTGCCCCTGGCGGTCGAGGGCCTGTGGATGGCGTGGACCATCGTCGCGAAGGCCTCGCTCGTCCTGCTGGCGACCGCGGTCGTGGCGGCCTGCACCCCGCCGGCGGCGATCCTGGCGGGCGCCGAGCGCCTGCACGCCCCCCGCGTCCTCACCGCGATCGCCGGGTTCACCATCCGCTACGTCGAGGTGGTCCTGGCCGAGCTGGGCCGCATGCAGACCGCCCGCGTCGCCCGCGGCGACGACCCGCGCTTCCTCTGGCAGGCCCGCGCGGTGATCCGCTCGGCCGGCACGCTGCTCGTCCGCTGCTTCGAGCGCGGCGAGCGGGTGCAGCTGGCCATGGTCTCGCGCGGCTGGGACGGCGGCCTGCCCGCCAACCTGCTGACCAGCCGGGCCACGGCCGCGGAGTGGGCGGGCGCGCTGAGCGTGCCGCTGCTCGCGGCGGCGACGGTGGCCGGCGCCCGGCTGCTCGGCGGCTGAGGACGGACGGCGCTTCGCGGCGTCCCGCCGGTCAGTCGCCGCCCTCCTGCGCCTCGGCCGCGTCGAGCCACGCCGTCCGCTCGGCGAGCGGATCGTCGTAGAGCACCGTCGCGCCCGCGCTCACGGGCACGTGCGTGGCGATCCAGTCCTGGCCGAACAGGTCCAGGCGGGTGATGCCGCCCAGGTCGGCCCAGGCGCGCAGGCGGCCGGCGGGCGAGACGGGGTCCATCGTCACCGTGAGCGCCGGCGCGGACCACACCGGGATCCCGGCGAGGGTGCCGGCCGCCGCAGCGTGCGCGTGGCCGCAGACGATCTGGCGCACGTCCGTGCCGCGGACGACGTCGGCCAGCCGCTCGGGCCGCCGGAGCGCCAGCCGGATCATGAGCGGGTGCGGCGTGGGGATCGGCGGGTGGTGCAGCGCCAGCAGCGTGCCGTCGGGCGCCGGCGCGGCGAGCTGCTCCGCCAGCCACGCGAGCTGCTCGTCGCGCAGAACGCCGTGGGCGGCGCCCGGGACGTTCGTGTCGAGGACGACCACCCGCAGCCCGCCGAGCCACTCGACGCGGTCGACCGGCCCGCCGTCCAGGAGCGCCGCGCGGAAGGGGTCCGTCAGGTCGTGGTTGCCCGGCAGCGCGACGACGGGGCAGCCGAGCTCGGCGGCGACCGGCGCGACGAGCGCGCGCAGGCGGGCGTAGGCCTCGTCGCTGCCGTCGTCGGCCAGGTCGCCCGAGAGCAGGAGCGCGTCGGGGCGCACGCCGGACGCCCGGACGGCGCCCAGGGCCCGGGCCAGCCGCGCGTCCGCGTCGCTCTCCGCGCGCTCCAGGTGCGGGTCGGAGAGCTGGAGGATCGTGCGGTTTGGCGTGCGCATCAACCGCCACGCTAGCCGCCGCGCGCGGCCGCGAGGTCGCCGCCCCGTCGCCGGGCCGCCCGCCGGGCCCGGTCGGGTTGCCGCACGGCCGCCGCGGGCACGGGCGAGGACGTGACCCGCGCGCCCGGCCCGCCCCGCACGATCGTCGTGACCGGCGCGTCCGCCGGGCTCGGCCGTGCCCTCGTCCGCGTCCTCGCGGCCGACGGGCACCGACTGGGCCTGATCGCCCGCGGACGCGCCGGGCTGGAGGGCGCCGCGGCCGACGTGCGCGCGGCGGGCGGCACGCCGCTCGTGGTGCCCGTCGACGTGGCGGACGCGGACGCGATGGACGCGGCGGTCGCGCGGATCGAGGACGAGCTGGGGCCCATCGACGCGTGGGTGAGCTGCGCCATGGTCTCCGTGCAGGCGCCGACGCTGGAGCTGACCGCCGACGAGCGCCGACGGGTGACCGAGGTGACGTACCTGGGGGCGCTCAACGGCATCGTGCCCGTCGTCCGCCGGATGGTCGCGCGGGACCGCGGGCACGTCGTGCAGATCGGCTCCGCCCTCGGCGCGCGGGGCGCCCCGCCGCTCGCGGCCTACTCCGGCGCCAAGCACGCGCTGCGCGGGTTCCTCGACGCGCTGCGGGCCGAGCTGCGCCTGCGCGGCAGCGCCGTCCGCGTCACCCTCGTCCACCCGCCCGGCATGAACACCACCCACTTCGGCTGGGCGCGCACGCGGACCCGCGGCGGCGGCCGGCCGTTCCCGCCCGTGGCGCAGCCCGAGGCCGTGGCGCGCGCGGTGCGCGACGTCCTCGACCACCCCGGGCCGCCGGCCGTGGCGGTGGACGTGACGACGCCCGTGGCCCTGGCCCTCGGCCGCCTGGACCTGCCCGTCGTCGGCCCCGCCGCGACGGCCGTGATCTGGCGGACGCTGCAGCGCCGCACGCCGCCGGGCGCGCGCGACAACCTGCACGCGCCGCTCGACGAGCACGAGGACCACGGCGCGCACGGGCCGTTCGGCCGCGAGGCGCGCCGTCGCCTGCCCGAGGCGCGCGTGCTGCGCCACGGCCGCGGCCTGCTCGGCGCGGGGGCGGCCGCCGCCGCGGCGCTGGCGGTGGCGCGCGCCCGGCGCGCGGGGTGAGGCGCCCGGGGCCGGATGCGGGGCCGGCGGGGATCCAGCACGCCAGGCGCGCTCGGACCCCGCGTCTTCGGCGACCCGAAGGCCCGACGTGGCGCGATCCCGCTCCCCGCCTGGGTTTCGTACACCGACGCGTCGGGTATGAATGGGCCCAGATGCCGGAACGGCGCCCCAACCGACGGCGGCTCCCGCCGCTGCTGCGGCAGCTGAAGGAGGACCCGCGCGGCCTCGGCAGCGCGGCGCAGTCCCGCCGCTCCCGAGCCATCACGCCGCGCAACCGCGACGTGGACCGCGTCGTCGACTCCGTCTGCCCGTACTGCGCCGTCGGCTGCGCGCAGAAGCTGTACGTGAAGGACGAGAAGGTCGTCCACGTCGAGGGCGATCCGGACTCCCCCGTCAGCCGCGGCCGCCTCTGCCCGCGCGGCTCGTCGACCCCGTCGCTCATCAACTCGCCGACGCGCGAGACGAAGGTCCGCTACCGCCCGCCGCACGCGACGGAGTGGCAGGACCTCGACCTGGACACCGCGGTCGACATGATCGCCGACCGCGTCATCGACACCCGCCGGCGCACCTGGCAGGACCGCCGCCACTCCGACAACGCGCTGCTGCGCCGCACGCTCGGCTTCGCGCACCTCGGCGGCGCCACGCTGGACAACGAGGAGAACTACCTCCTCAAGAAGCTCTTCTCGGCCGCCGGCGCGGTGTCGATCGAGAACCAGGCCCGGATATGACACTCCTCCACGGTCCCCGGTCTGGGGACCTCGTTCGGGCGCGGAGGCGCCACCCAGTACCTGCAGGACCTCGCGAACAGCGACTGCATCGTCATCGAGGGCTCGAACATGGCCGAGTGCCATCCCGTCGGGTTCCAGTGGGTGATGGAGGCGAAGGAGCGCGGGGCCAAGGTCTTCCACGTCGACCCGCGCTTCACGCGGACGAGCGCCGTGGCGGACGAGCACCTGGGCATCCGCGTCGGGACGGACGTCGTCTTCCTCGGCGCCCTGATCAACCACGTCCTGAGCAACGGCCTCGAGTTCCGCGAGTACGTCGAGCACTACACGAACGCCTCGACGCTGGTCTCGGAGGACTTCGCCGACGCGGACGACCTCGGCGGCCTGTTCTCGGGCTGGGACCCGGAGACGGGCTCCTACGACCAGCGGTCGTGGAGCTACGAGGGCATGCCGATGCGCGCGCCGTCGGGCACGCCGATGCGCATGGACGCCGTCGACGACGCGGACAGCGACAAGGACTCCCAGACCCCGACGGGCGAGCAGTCGCACGGCGCCCACGGCGCGCCGGTCGGCAACCCGTCCGACATGCCGAAGGACCCGAAGCTGCAGCACCCGCGCTGCGTCTTCCAGGTTCTCAAGCGGCACTTCGCCCGCTACACGCCCGAGATGGTCGAGCAGGTCTGCGGCATCCCGCAGGACCAGTTCGGTCGCCTGGCCGACGCGATCTGCGCCAACTCCGGCCGCGAGCGCACCACGGCCTTCGTCTACTCCGTCGGCTGGACGCACCACACCACGGGCACGCAGTACATCCGGGCGGCGTCGATCCTGCAGCTGCTGCTGGGCAACATGGGGCGTCCGGGCGGCGGGATCATGGCGCTGCGCGGTCACGCGTCCATCCAGGGCTCGACCGACATCCCGACGCTCTACAACCTGCTGCCCGGCTACCTGCCGATGCCGGACGCGTCGCCCGAGCAGGGTCTGGACCACTACATCGAGCAGAACGAGCCCGAGGCCGGCTACTGGGGCCACGCGCGCAACTACCTGGTCTCGATGCTGAAGGCCTGGTGGGGCGAGCACGCCACCGCCGAGAACGACTTCTGCTTCGACTACCTGCCGCGGATCACGGGCGACCACTCGATCTACCCCACGGTGATGGGGATGCACGAGGGCGAGGTCGAGGGCTTCTTCGTGATGGGCGAGAACCCGACCGTCGGCTCGGCGAACGCCAAGCTGCACCGGCTGGGCATGGCCAACCTGAAGTGGCTCGTCGTCCGCGACCTGCAGCTGATCGAGTCGGCCACGTTCTGGAAGGACGGGCCCGAGATCGAGACGGGCGAGCTGCGGACGGAGGAGATCGGGACGGAGGTCTTCTTCCTGCCCGCCGCCACGCACGCGGAGAAGGCCGGGACCTTCACGAACACGCACCGGCTGCTGCAGTGGCGCCACCAGGCGATCGAGCCGCCGGACGACTGCCGCTCCGAGCTGCACTTCGCCTACCACCTGGGCAAGCGCATCCGCGAGAAGCTGGCCGCGTCGACGGACGAGCGCGACCGCCCGCTGCTCGAGCTGACGTGGGACTACCCCACGACGGGCCCGACGGAGGACCCGGACGGCGAGGCGGTGCTGAAGGAGATCTCCGGCTACACCGTCACCGACGGCCGGGCCGTGGGCGGCTACCGCGAGCTGCGGGACGACGGGTCGACCGCGTCGGGCTGCTGGCTGTACTCCGGGTCGTTCGCCGACGAGGTCAACCAGACCGCGCGGCGCACGCCGAACACGACGGGCGACGCGTCGTCCCCCGCCCCCGAGTGGGGCTGGGCGTGGCCGCTCAACCGCCGCGTGCTCTACAACCGCGCGTCCGCCGACCCCGACGGCCGGCCGTGGAGCGAGCGCAAGAAGCTCGTCTGGTGGGACGAGGAGCAGGAGCGCTGGACCGGGCTGGACATCCCCGACTTCACCGCCGACATGCGCCCCGACTACGTGCCCGAGGAGGGCGCGACGGCGGAGTGGGCGCTGCGCGGCGACGACCCGTTCGTGATGCAGGCCGACGGCAAGGGCTGGCTGTACGCCCCGGCCGGGCTGATCGACGGGCCGATGCCGAGCCACTACGAGCCGCACGAGTCGACGACGCGCAACCTCGTCCACCCGCGGTCGCAGGCCAGCCCGACCCGCCAGATCGAGGAGCGCGACGACAACCGCTCCAACCCCGAGCCGTCCGCGGACGGGCACGCGGTCTTCCCGTTCCAGGTCATGACCTACCGGATCGCCGAGCACCACACGGCCGGCGGCATGTCGCGCTTCCTCCCCCACCTGGCCGAGCTGGCGCCCGACCCGTACGCCGAGGTCTCCCCCGAGCTGGCCGCGCTGCGCGGGCTGCGGCACGGCGAGTGGGCGACGCTCGTCTCGGAGCGCACGGCGATCGAGGCGCGCGTGATGGTCACCGACCGCGTGCGGCCGCACGTGATCGGCGGGCGCACCGTCCACACCATCGGCCTGCCGTACCACTGGGGCCCGAACGGCCTGGCGGTCGGCGACGCCGCGAACGACCTGCTGCCGATCGTCATGGACCGCAACACCCACATCAGCGAGTTCAAGGCGTCGACCTGCGACATCGTCCCCGGCCGGCGCCCGCGCGGCGCCGACCTGGAGCCGTTCGTCCAGGGCTACCGCGACCGCGCGAACGGGCCCGACCCCACCGTCACACCGGACGGCCGCGACGTCTACGCCGTCGAGCCCGGCCGCACGCCCGAGCACCACGGCGCCGACCAGCGGCCGATCGCGCCCGCCGACCTGCACCGCCCGCTCGCGGGCACCGACCCGCACGGCCCGCCGCGCGAGGCCGGGACGACGGAGCACCCGCCCCTCGGCCGCGGCGACGAGCCGGACTGGACCACGCCGGAGGAGAGCGCGTGAGCACCACCCCGCTGCAGATCACCCACACCGTCGCCCGCGGGTCCGACAGCTACGGCGCGGACGCGCAGCCGCGGAAGGGGTTCTTCACCGACACCTCGCTGTGCATCGGCTGCAAGGCGTGCGAGATCGCCTGCAAGGAGTGGAACCACGTCCCCGCGGACGGCCAGGAGTTCACGGGCCGGTCGCTCGACAACACGACGGCGCTCGGCGCGAACACCTGGCGCCACGTCGCGTTCGTCGAGCAGCGGGTCGACGCGGACGAGATGGGTCTCGTCGGCCGCGCCCAGCTCTCCCCCGACGTGCCGCTGCGGGACGCCGCGGACGGCATGCGCTGGCTCATGTCCTCCGACGTCTGCAAGCACTGCACGCACGCGGCCTGCGTCGACGTCTGCCCGACCGGCGCCCTCTTCCGCACCGAGTTCGACACCGTCGTCGTGCAGTCCGACGTCTGCAACGGCTGCGGCTACTGCGTGCCCGCCTGCCCCTTCGGCGTGATCGACCGCCGCGAGGAGGACGGACGCGCCTGGAAGTGCACCCTCTGCTACGACCGCATCGGCGCGGACGAGACGCCCGCGTGCGCGAAGGCGTGCCCGACGCAGTCCATCCAGTACGGCGACCTGGACGACCTGCGGGTGCGGGCCGAGCAGCGGGTCGACGCGCTCCACGAGCGCGGCCTCCACGACGCCCGGCTGTACCTGAACGAGGAGGCCGACGGCATCGGCGGCGCCGGGGCGTTCTTCCTGCTGCTCGACGAGCCCGAGGTCTACGGCTTCCCGCCCGACCCGGTCGACGCCCGCCACCACCTGCCGGAGTCCTGGCGCGCCGCCGGCGCGGCGATGGTGACGATGGCCGGCGTCGTCGCCGGCGCGGTCGCGTGGGGGCTGCGGCGATGAGCACCGTGCCGCCCCGCGACGACGCGGACGGCCCCGACGACCCGGCGGACCGCCCGTCCGGCGCCGAGCTGCGCGCGACGGGCGGCACCCGCACCGGCGGCACGCCGCTGGCCGGCGCCGGCGCCGCGCCCATGACCGGCGACGCCCCCGGCACCGGCGCACGGGCCGGCGAGGGCGCGGCGGCCGCGGTGGCGGCCGCCCACCGCGAGATCCGGCCGCAGCAGCCGGCCCGCGACCGCACGCGCGGCCGGCGGCGGCGCGGCGGGGGCGGCGGGGCCCGCGGCGAGCGGCAGATGGTGCCGGACGCCGAGCCGCGCACCTACTACGGCCAGCAGGTCGTCAAGACCCCGGTGTGGACGTGGGAGGTGCCCTGGTACTTCTTCACGGGCGGCCTCGGCGGGGCGTCCGCGGTCCTCGCCGGCGTCGCGCGCCTGGGCGGCGAGGTCCGCCTGGCGCAGAGCGCGTCGGCCGTCTCCGTCGTCGCGACCGCGGTCTCCCCCGTCCTGCTGATCATGGACCTGGGCCGGCCCGCGCGGTTCCTCAACATGCTGCGGGTCTTCAAGATCACGTCGCCGATGAGCGTCGGCACCTGGGGCCTGTCGATCCTGGGCGGCTCGACCGGCGTGGCGGCGCTGTGGCAGATCGTCGGCTTCCCGCCCGCGCTGCTCGGCGTGCCGTCCCAGGCCGCGGCGACGCTGTCCGGGCCGTTCGTGGCGACCTACACCGCCGTCCTGCTGACGACGACCGCGGTGCCCGTGTGGAGCGAGGCGCGCCGGACGATGCCGTTCGTCTTCGCCGGCTCGTCGCTCGCGTCCGCGGGGGGCGCGGCCACGGCCCTGACCCCGGTCGCGGGCGCGCGCGCCGGCCGCGCGATGGGCGTGGCGGGCGGCGTGCTCGAGGCCGCCGCGTCCGCCTACATGGAGCGCCGGCTCGACCCGCGGATCGCGGCGTCGTACCACCACCCCACGGTGCGGCCGCTCAACCTGGCCGCGAAGGCCTGCGCGCTCGGCGGCGCGACCGTCCTGGCCACCGCCGGACGCCGCTCCCGCACCGCCGCGGTCGCGGGCGGCGCGGCGCTCATGGCGGGGTCCGCCCTGGAGCGCTGGGCGATCTTCAAGGCCGGACGCGTGTCCGCCGAGGACCCCGTGCAGACCGTCGGACCGCAGCGCGAGCGCGCCGACGCCCGCGCCGCGGCGTCGCCCGACGCCGTCGCCTACTGACCCCGGCGCCCGGCGTCGCGCCGCGGGCCCTCCGCTACAGTCGGGGGCCGCGGCCGCGCCCGGCCGCGGTCCCCTCGCGGTCCCCATGAGCACCCCGCCCCGCACCCCTCGCCCCGGCCTGGGCTTCGCCCTGCGCTTCCTGCTGGCCGGCGTCCTCGTCCTCGGCGCGACCGGCGCCACCGTCGCCACGGCCATCCAGGGCGAGGCGCAGGACGTCACGGACAAGATCGTGCGCAAGGGCGGCGGGGTGGACGAGAAGACGGCGGAGGCGCTGTCCGACGTCACGCCCGGCAAGCCGCAGACGCTGCTGCTCGTCGGCGACGACCGCCGCAAGGGCGAGGCCGGCGGGTCGCGCTCAGACACGATGATCCTGGTGCGCCTGGACCCGGACGCGAAGGCCACGACGATGCTGTCGCTGCCGCGCGACCTGATCATCACGGGCAAGGACGGCCAGCCCGTCCGCCTGAACAGCGCCTTCGGCAACGGCACCGACGGCCTGATCGACACGCTCAAGCGGATCCTCTCCACGCCGGGCGAGCCGTTCGACATCCACCACGTCGTCTCGATCCGCTTCACCGCCTTCTCGCAGGCGGTCAACGACTTCGGCTGCTTCTACGCCGACGTCGACCGCAAGTACTTCAACGACAACAACCCGCCAGCCGGCGGCGGCAGCGAGCCGTACGCCGCGATCGACGTGCCGGCCGGCTACCAGCGGCTGTGCGGCGAGGACTCGCTCGCGTACGTGCGTTTCCGCCACCTGGACAACGACATCGTCCGCGAGGCGCGCCAGCAGCACTACCTGACCGAGGCGCGCGCGCAGATGGCGACGTCGTCGCTCATCCAGAACCAGGACGAGCTCGTCGACACCATCACCGACCACGTGAAGACCGACATCCGGTCCTCGCGCGGCCTGCTCGGCGTGGCGAAGCTGGCGCTCGGCGTCGTCGGCCACCCCACGCAGCGGGTGTCGCTCGACGTGACCGACACCTCGGAGGGCGCGCTGCAGGCCACCCCGCAGGCGCTCGCTGCCGCCGCGAAGCAGTTCCTGCACCCCGACGCGCCGCCGAGCGCGAAGAAGCGCGAGGCCGCGCGCACGAAGCCCTCCCCGTCCTCGGCGTCCAAGAAGAAGACGAAGCGCAAGCGCCGCGCGACCGCGAAGACGCCCGCCACCCTGACCGACGGGGCGGCCGCGGCGAAGCAGGTGGTCCGCGACAGGATCGCGCGCGGCTTCACGAAGGCGCCGGTCTACCTGCCGAAGCTCATGGAGCACGAGGCGCGCTACGAGGACGACGACTCCCGGGCGTACGACATCCAGTCCCGCAACGGCGAGACCTACCCCTGGCAGGCCTACCGCCTGGTCGTGTACCTGGCGGGCGGCCAGGACGGCGCGGGCCAGTACTACGGCGTCCAGGGCACGACGTGGAAGAACCCGCCGGTGCTCGCGCTGGCCAAGGACGAGACGCGCCTGGCCGGGCGGACGTACAGGATCGAGTACGACGGCCGCCGCATCCGCCGCCTGATCTGGCAGACGCCGAGCGGCACGTACTGGATCAACAACACGCTGAAGAACAGCCTGACGAACGACGAGATGCGCGCGATCGCGCGGTCGCTCGTGCGGTACGAGGGCTGACCCGCCCGCCGGCGCCGCCGGTCCCACGGGGCGCGTCGCGCCCTCCCCTATCGTCCCCGGCATGGCCGCGCGCGACGAGCACGAGAAGGTCGTCGTGGCGCGGGCCGCCGCGGCGCTCGTCGAGGACGGGACGCTCGTGGCGCTCGGATCCGGGTCGACGGTCGCGCGCGTGGCCGCGGCGCTGGGCGAGCGCGGGTCTCGGGCCCGCTTCGCCGTCGCGTCGCCGGCCACCGAGGCCGCCGCGCAGGGGGCGGGGCTGACGGTGGTCGACGCCGCGGACCACGACCGCTACGCGCTGGCGATCGACGGCGCGGACGAGGTGGCTCCGGACGGCTGGGCGATCAAGGGCGGCGGCGGCGCCCACACCCGCGAGCGCATCCTGATCGCGGCGGCCGACCGCTTCCTGTGCGTCGTCGGCGCGTCGAAGCTCGTGCCGCGGCTGACGCGCGCCGTGCCGCTCGAGCTGCAGCCGTTCGGGCTGGCGGCCACGCTCGCGCACCTGCCGGGCGCGGTGCTGCGGGACGCGCCGCCGACCGCGGACGGCGGCGTCCTGGCCGACCTGCCGGCCGACCTGACCGACCCCCGCGCGCTCGCCGCGCGCCTGGACGCCACCCCGGGCGTCGTCGACCACGGGCTGTTCGCCCCCGAGCTCGTCCGCGAGCTGCTGATCGCGGACGGCGACGCCGTCGAGCACCGGCACCGCTGAGCGTCGGGGGCGCCGCGGCGCCCCCGGCCGGGGGCGCCGCCCGCCGGGCCGCCGCCGCGCCCTCAGGCGTCGGCCGGCGTGCTGTCGCCGTGCACGCCCGGGTCGGCCGTCCCGGCCGCCCGCCGGCTGCCGAGCACGAAGATCTCGGCGGAGTAGTCGGGCTCGACGTGGTTGGCGCTCAGGAACGCGATGACCTCGCGGCCCGTCAGCCGCTCGACCTCGGCGGTGAGCTCGGCGCTCATCGCCTGCTGGAACGTGCGGCGGATCGACAGGACCTCCTCGGTCCGCCCGTGCTCGACGAGCGTCTGCTCGCCCTTCGTCAAGGTGTCCTCCAGCAGGACCATGACGGTGTCGGGAGACAGCACCGTGCGGGCGCGCGTCGCGCCTCGCCCCGTGTATTCCTGCATCACGCGGACGACGAGGTCGTTGATCGCGGAATGCAGGTTTCGTCCACCCGTGTCGGCCGTGCCCGGCACATGAACCTCCTTGCCCTCCTCAGGGAACGGTGCGTCACCTCGGCCGAGGAGAACAGCAAGGGGCCAGGGGTGTACGCACGTTCCCCGTCGGCTTCCACCCGAAGGCGGCATCCGGCGGCGGCTCGCACGCCCAATTCTTGCAAAAGACGCACGGCATGCGGGCGTACGCTCGCGTCCGCCGCGTCGCGCGGCACGGAGGGGCGACGCCCGCCCCGCCCGTCCGTCCGAGGGCCGTCGAACGCCGTCGCCTGCCGGCCGCGCGGGACCGGCAGGGGGGCGCGACGCCCTGACGTCGGCGACGTTGCGCCGCGACGCCGGAACGCCCCCCGCGATCGACGCCCCCCACCCGTCCAGCGCGGTTCCCCGGACCCGCCACCAAGGTAGGGTGTGGCCGTCGGGCGGCCCCGCAGCCTCCACCGACTCCCCCTCCATGCCCGGATCCGACGCCACGCCCCCTGCCGACGCCCCCTTGGGCGCGGTCCTCGCCGGCCTCTCGAACGAGATGGTCGCGGTCCAGAAGAAGTACTGGGGCCGCGGTCCCGTCGAGGCGAAGAGCTACCTGCTGGACGACCTGCTGACGATCGTCCTGCGCGGCGGGCTGACCGTCGCGGAGGAGACGATGCTCGCCAACGGCCACCACGACGAGGTCCGCGCGTTCCGCCAGCTGTGGCAGAACGACATGGAGGGCCTGCTGGTGTCGATGGTCCAGCGTCGCCTGGGCCGGCGGGTCGCGACGTACCAGAGCCAGATCCTCTTCGACCCCAACATCGTGATCGAGATCTTCGTGCTCGAGCGCGAGCGCGACTCCCGGGTGCCCGCCAGCGCCGCCGGCCTGGCCGGCGCGCCCGTCCCGGACCCGCCGGCGAACGGCCCGAGCGACGGGACCGTCGGCTCGGCGTCGGACGCGGCGCTGGCCGCACCGCCGGAGCGCTCGCGCCTCGACGACCGCGGCGACGCGTACCAGCGCTGACGCGCGCCCGCACCCGGGCCGCGGCGCCCGCTCGGCATCGACGCCGGCCGGGGCTATGGTGGCCGCATGTCCTCCCCCGCCGCGCCGCCGCTGACCTCGCTCGCCGCCGGCGCGGGCTGCGGGTGCAAGCTGCCCGCGTCGGCGCTGCTGCCGATCGTGCTGGACCTGCCGCCCACGACCGACCCGCGGGTGCTCGTCGGGACCGCCACGGGCGACGACGCCGCGGTCGTGCGGCTGACGGACGACCTGGCGCTCGTCCAGACCACGGACTTCTTCACGCCGCTCGTCGACGACCCGTACGACTTCGGCCGGATCGCCGCCGCGAACGCGCTCTCCGACGTCTACGCGATGGGCGGCACGCCCGTCAGCGCGCTCAACCTCGTCGCCTTCCCACTCGAGCGGCTGGGGCCCGAGGTCCTCGGCCGGATCCTGCAGGGCGGGCTGGACGTCGTGACCGCCGCGGGCGCCGCGCTCGTCGGCGGCCACTCGATCGACGACGCCGAGCCGAAGTACGGCATGGCCGTCACCGGCACGGTGCACCCCGAGCGCTACGTCAGCAACGCCGGCGGCCGCGCGGGCGACGTCGTCGTGCTGACGAAGCCGCTGGGCGTGGGGGCCATCGTCGCGGCCCGCAAGCGCGGACGCTGCGACGACGCCACGCTCGCCCGCGCGGTCGACGTGATGACGACGCTGAACGCCGAGGCCGCGCAGGCGGCGGTCGCGGCGGGGGTGCACGCGATGACCGACGTGACCGGCTTCGGCCTGCTGGGGCACCTGCACAACCTGACCCGCGAGAGCGGCCTGGCCGCCGAGGTGCACGCGTCCGCGGTGCCCGCGATCGAGGGCGTCGAGGCGCTGCTGCGCGGCGACGACGGCGTGAACGGCGGCAGCCGCCGCAACGCGGAGTGGGCGTCGCGGTTCGCCACCTACGCCGACGGCGTGGAGGAGTGGCGCCGCCGCCTGGTCGTGGACGCGACGACGTCGGGCGGGCTGCTCGTCGCCCTGCCGGAGGACGCCGCGGACGGGGTGCCCGGCGTCGTCGTGGGCCGGCTCGTCGCCGGCGAGAGCGGGACGATCGCCGTGCGCTGACGGACCGGACGGCGGCCCCGCGCCGGAGGCGGTCGTGCGGCGAGGACGGGCCGCCGGGGGCCTGCCGCTACGCTCGGTGCCGGCGCGGCCCCGTCGCGCCGCTCGGAGCGGCCCGGGGCCGGTGCCCCGAACGGCCTTCAAAGCCGGTGGCGGCGCGCGTGCCGCGCTGGGAAGGTTCGACTCCTTCGCCGCTCCGTCCCGGCCCGCCGCGGTCGGCCGTCGCCCGCGACCGGGGCGCCCGCGCGCCCGGACCGCCGCACCGCGGCGCTACCGTTGGCGCCATGGCGACCCCGGCCACCCGAAGGGACGCGTGAGCGGCGCGCCCCTCGTCCTCGGCACCGCCGGGCACATCGATCACGGCAAGACTGCGCTCGTGGCCGCGCTGACGGGCACGGACACCGACCGGCTGCCCGAGGAGCGCGAGCGCGGCATCTCGATCGCGCTCGGCTACGCCCGGCTGGAGCTGCCGTCGGGGCGGGCGCTCTCGCTCGTCGACGTGCCCGGCCACGAGCGCTTCGTGCGCACGATGGTCGCCGGCGCGACGGGGATCGACTGCTTCCTCCTGGTCGTGGCCGCCGACGACGGCGTGATGCCGCAGACCGTCGAACACGCTCAGGTGCTGCGCGGGCTGGGCGTCGAGCGCGGGATCGTCGCGGTCACGAAGAGCGACCTGGCCGATCCCGCCCGCGCCGCCGCCGAGGCCGCGGAGCTGCTGCCGGGCCGCGAGATCGTGGCGTGCTCCGCCCGCACCGGGGACGGGATCGACGACGTCCGCGCGGCCCTGGAGCGGCTCGCCGCCACGGTGCCGGCCCGGGCGGACGACGCCGCCGACGCCGCGGGACCGCCCGTCCTGCACGTCGACCGCTCCTTCGTCGTCGCCGGCCGCGGGACGGTGGTGACGGGCACCCTGTGGTCCGGCACGCTCGCCGTCGGGGACGCGCTGGAGCTGCTGCCCGGCGCGCGCGGCGTGCGGGTGCGCGGCCTGGAGGTGCACGGCGACCCCCGGGAGCGCGCGGCCGCCGGTCAGCGGGTCGCCGTGGCGCTGGGCGGCGTGCGGGCCCGCGAGGTCGGGCGGGGCGACGTGCTCGCGGCCCCGGGCGCCCGCCGCGAGCGCCTGGTGCTCGACTGCGCGCTCGCGCTGACCGATCACCGCCACGGCGAGCGCGTGCACGTCCACCACGGCACCCGCGAGACCCCGGCGCGGCTCTCGCACCTGGAGGACGACCTCTTCCAGCTGCGCCTGGAGCGCCCGCTCGCGGCGGCCGACGGCGACCACGTCGTCGTCCGTCGACCCTCGCCGCCGTCGACGCTCGGCGGTGGCCGCGTGCTCGACGCCGACGCCCGCCGGCACGGCCGCCGGGAGGACCTGCTGGCGCCGTTGCGCCGGCGGCGCGACGGCGTCCCCGAGCCCGCCGCCGCCCCCGAGCCCACCGCGCCCGTCCGGCCGGTGCGTCCGGTGCCGGCGCCGCTCTCCCCCGCCGCCCTCGCGCTCGAGGCGCGGCTGCGCGACGCCGGGCTGGCGTTCCCGTCCGAGGCGACGATCGACGATCCGCCGGCGCTGGCCGCGCTCGTCGCCGCCGGACGGGCCGTCCGGGTCTCCGGCCGGCTGCACGGGCACGCCGACGTCGTCGCGGCGGCGACCGCGACGATCGTCGGGCGGATCGCGGCCGACGGGTCGATCAGCCTGAGCGAGGTGCGCGACGCCCTCGGCATCTCGCGCAAGCCCGCGCAGGCGCTGCTCGAGCACCTGGACGCGCAGCGGCTGACGCTGCGCCGGCCCGACGACCGCCGCGTGCTGACCCGCCGCGCGGCGGGGACGGGCGCATGAGCGCGCCCGACGGGGGCGCGACCGCCGACCGCGCCGCGCGCCTGCGCGCGCTGCCGGGCGTCGACGCGCTCGCCGCGCGGCTGCGGGCCGACGGGGACGGGGGCGCCCCGACGGCCGCCGAGGCGGTCGCGGCCGCCCGCGTCGTCGTCGCCGCCCGCCGCGCCGAGCTGCTCGCGGGCGCCGCCGACGACGCGGACCTGCTCGCCCGCGCCCGGGAGCACCTGCGGCCCACGCTGCGCCGCGTCCTGAACGCCACCGGCGTCGTCGTCCACACCAACCTGGGCCGTGCCCCGCTGGCCCCCGCCGCGGTGGACGCGGTGGCGGCCGCCGCCGCGGGCTACCTCAACGTCGAGCTGGACCTGGACGGCGGCGGACGCGGGCAGCGCGACGCCCACGTCGCCGGCCTGCTGCGCGAGCTGACCGGGGCCGAGGACGCCCTCGTCGTCAACAACGGGGCCGCCGCCGCGCTGCTCGCCGTGGCCGCGCTCGCGCCGGCCGACGGCACCGGCGAGCGCCGCGTCGTCGTCTCGCGCGGGCAGCTCGTCGAGATCGGCGGCGGCTTCCGGGTGCCCGACGTGATCGCGCAGGCCGGCGCGCGGCTCGTCGAGGTGGGGACCACCAACCGCACCCGTGCCGACGACTACGCGGCCGCGATCGCGGCGGGCGCCGGGCTCGTCCTGCGCGTCCACCCGTCCAACTTCCGCACCGTCGGCTTCGTGCAGGACGTGTCGGTCGAGGAGCTGTGCGCGCTCGGCGTGCCCGTCGTCGACGACATCGGCTCCGGCGTGCTCGCGACGGGGATCGCGGCGCTCGCGGACGAGCCGCCGATCCGCCGGTCGATCGCCGCCGGCGTCGCGGCCGTCACGTTCTCGGGCGACAAGCTGCTGGGCGGCCCGCAGGCCGGGATCGTCGCCGGCACGGCGCAGGCCGTCGCCGCGTGCCGCCGCCATCCGCTCGCCCGCGCGCTGCGGCCCGGGCGGCTGACGATGGCGGCGCTGGCGGCCACGCTGGCGCTGTACCGCGACCCCGGGCGGGCGCTGCGCGAGATCCCGGTCCTGGCGATGCTGACGGCCCCCGAGGGCGAGCTGCGCGCGCGGGCCGAGCGGCTGGCGGCCGCGACGGGCGGCACCGTGGTGGCGGCCGTCGCGCGCGTCGGCGGCGGGGCGCTGCCCCTCGTCGACCTGCCGGGGCCCGCCGTCGCGCTCGACCCGCCCGCCGGGGCCGACTCGCTGGCCGCCGCGCTGCGGGCGCACGACCCGCCGCTCGTCGGCCGGATCGCCGACGGCCGGGTGCTGCTCGACCCGCGCACGCTGGCCGGCGACGAGCTCGACGCGGCGGCCGCCGTCGTGCGCGCGGTGCTCGGGCGGGCCTGAGCGGGTACCCGGGCGGGGTGCGACCACCCGTCCTCCTCGCCGACGCCGAGCCCGGCATCTCGCTGCTCGGCGCGGTGCCGGAGATCCTGTTCCTCGCGGCCCTCGCCGGCGTGCTGGCGATCGGCGCGCTGTCGAACGAGTCCGAGCGGGCGTTCTCCACCGGCATCGTCTACCTGGCGATGGGCGCCATCGCCGCGGTGCTGCTGCCGGCGATCGGCGTGCAGCACCTGGACCTGCGGCGGGACCACGAGATCGTCGAGATCCTGTCCGAGGTGACGATCGCGGTGGCGGTCTTCGCGACCGGGCTGCGGGTGCGGCGCGCGTCGCTGCGCCGCTGGCGGACGGTCGGCCTGCTGCTCCTCGTGACGCTGCCGCTGACGGCGGGCGCGATCGCGCTCTTCGCGTCCACTGCCATGGGCCTGTCCGCGGGCGCCGCGCTCGTGCTCGGCGCCGCCCTGGCGCCCACCGACCCGGTGCTGGCCGGCGACGTCGGCCTGGGGCCGCCCGGCGAGTCGGAGGACGAGCCGCGCGCCCAGGCGGCGCTGACGGCCGAGGCGGGCGGCAACGACGGCGCCGCGATGCCGATCCTCGTCCTCGGCCTGGTGCTGGCCCGCGACGACGGGGCCACGGGCGGGCTGGGCGCGTGGCTGACCGCCGACGTCCTCTACGCCTTGGCGGTGCCGGTCGTCGTGGGCGTCGTCGGCGGGATCGCCGCCGCCGGGGCGATGCGCTGGGGCGTCGAGCGCGGCCTCGTGGCGCGCGACTTCCCGGCGTGGGCGGCGGTCGCGACGGCCCTGCTGCTGTACTCGAGCGCCGAGCTGCTCGGCGGCTACGGGTTCGTGGCGGCGTTCGCCGGCGGCCTGGCGCTGCGGCGCCGGCGGTACGAGGACGAGGCCCGCCGACAGCTGCACGACGGCGCCGGCGGCGCCGAGCGCGTGCTCGTCCTGGCCGTCCTGCTGCTCGTCGGCAGCTCGCTCACCCTGGACGGGCTGGGCCGGCCGGGGCTCGAGGGCTGGCTGCTCGCGCCGCTGCTGATCGTGGTGCTGCGCCCGGCGTTCGCGCTGCTGGCGCTCGTCGGGTCCGGGATGCCGCGCGGCGAGCGGCTCTACGTCGCGTGGTTCGGCGTCCGCGGCGTGGCGGCGGTCAACTACACGACCGCGGCCCTCGCGACGGGCCTGCTGGCGACGGGCGAGGCCGAGACGGTGATGTGGACGGCGATCGCCGTGATGATCGTGTCCGTCGTGGTGCACGGGACGACGTCGAGCGCCCTCGAGCGGCGGTGGCTGCGCGCCGGCCGTCGGGCGGCGCACGGGCCGGAGGCCGCGTGAGCGGGGGCGTCGTCCCGGACCGGCGCGTGGGCGCCGGGGCCTCGCGGGACCGCCGGGCGACGGGAGCGGCGGCGCCGGGAGCCGGGGCGTCGGGAACCGGGGCATCGGGAACCGCGACGTCGAAAGCCGGGGCATGCGGAGCCGGGACGATGGGAACCGCGGCGTCGGGAGCCGCGACGACAGGAGCCGCGACGACGGGAACTACGGCGATCGGCACCGCGGCGACGGCGGCCGCGTCCGCGCACGCCGCGGCGTCGGGGGCCGTCGCCGACAGGGGCGACGCGCGCCGGCGCTACGGTGGGTCGATGGTCGCGCCCACCGCCCGTCGCCGGGTCGCCCGGGTGCCCGCGACGGTCGTCGACGGGGACGCCGTGCGGCGCCGGCGCGAGCGGGTCGTCGGCGAGGAGCCGCTCGAGATCCGCGTCGCCGGCCCCGACGGCACGGTCCTCGCCACGACGGCGACGATGCGCACGCCGGGCCACGACTTCGAGCTGGCGGCCGGGCTGCTGCACGCGGAGGGCGTGCTCGCCGGCCCGGAGGACCTGGCCGAGATCCGGTACTGCACCGACGTCGAGGAGCAGCACTACAACGTCGTCACGGTGCACCTGCGCGGGGCGCCGCGCCGCGACCTGGCGGTGCGCACCCTGATGTCGACGGCCAGCTGCGGCGTCTGCGGCGCCGCGTCGCTCGACGCGCTGTGCGAGCGGGTGCCCGTCGTCGGCGGCGGGCTGCGGGTGGATGGGGGGGTCCTCTCCGGCCTGCCGGACGCGCTGCGCGCCGCGCAGCCCCTGTTCGACGAGACGGGCGGCATCCACGCCGCCGGGCTCTTCTCCCCGGGCGGCGACGTGCTGGCGGTGCGCGAGGACGTCGGGCGCCACAACGCGCTCGACAAGGTCCTCGGGGCGCGGCTGCTGGCCGGCGGGCTGCCTGCGGGCGACGCGGTCGCGGTCCTGTCGGGCCGCGTGAGCTACGAGCTGGTGCAGAAGACCGCCGCCGCCGGGGTGCCGGTGCTCGTGGCGGTGTCGGCCCCGTCGAGCCTGGCCGTCGCCACGGCGGAGCGGCTGGGCGTCACCCTCGCCGCGTTCGTCCGCGACGGCCGCTTCACGCTCTACGCGCACCCGGGGCGCGTGGTCGGCGCCGCCTGAGCGGCCGCCGCACGCGGTGCGCCGCCCGGGGGCCTGGGCGCCCCGCGCCCCCGCGGACGGCCGCGATCGCCCCGACCCCGTCTCGCCGGCCACCCGTGCGCTCCGCGGCTGCCGCCGATGAGTCCCGGCGCGTCGGACGGTCTGCTCTTCCATGACGCACAGGACGGTCGTCCTCAAGATGGTGCTGTCGCTCGACGGGTTCGCCACCAGCCCCGACGGCACGCACGACTGGATGTTCCGGTACTTCGGCGACGACGGGGGCTGGAACCAGCGGGCGCTGGACGCGGCGGGAACGCACGCGATGGGCCGGCGGAGCTACGAGATCATGGGCCCGCACTGGCAGGCCACCGAGGGCCCCGTGGCGACCGCGATGAACGGAACCCCGAAGGCGGTGTTCTCGCGCACCCTCGAGCGCGCGGACTGGGGCCCGGTCGAGGTCTTCCGGGACGTGGGTGCGGGGATCGCGGAGCTCCGGTCGCGGCCGGACGCCGGCACCGTCCTCGTGCACGGCGGGCCGACCCTCGCGAGCGCGCTGACGCCGCTGGGCCTCGTCGACGAGTACCACCTGACGCGGGTCCCGATCGCGATCGGCCGCGGCCGCAGCCCGTTCGCGACCCTCCAGGAGCACCTGGCGCTCGAGCTGGTGGACGAGCACCGGATCCCGACCGGCGCGGTCGGCCAGGTCCTGCGGCCGACGCGGTGACCGTCGCCGGCGCCGGGCGGCGGCGCGCGGGCGACGCGGGCGGGCGGGGCGGGCGGGCGCGCCGGCGCGGCGCGCGCGTCCGACCCGCGGGGACGCCGAGCGCGCGGGGGTGCCGGGGGCGACGCGCTAGCGTGGGCCGCCGCCCCGCGCGCGAGCGTCGGGCGTCCTCCCTCCCTCTCCGAAAGGCCGCCGCGTGAGCACCGACGCCGCACGCCCACCCGCCCACGCCGCCGGGATCCTCTTCCTCGTCTGCGCCGCGCAGTTCATGGTGATCCTGGACGTCTCCGTCGTGAACGTCGCGCTGCCGGCGATCCGCACGGCGCTCGGCTTCACCGAGTCCGGTCTGCAGTGGGTCGTCTCCGCCTACACGCTGACCTTCGGCGGCCTGCTGCTGCTCGGCGGCCGCGCGGGCGACCTGCTGGGCCGCAAGCGCATGTTCGTCGCGGGCATCGCGCTCTTCTCGCTCGCGTCGCTGCTGGGCGGGCTGGCCGAGAGCGAGGCGACGATCATCGCCGCGCGGGCGCTGCAGGGCGTCGGCGGGGCGATCGTGGCGCCGTCGACGCTGGCGATCCTGACGACGACGTTCCGCGAGGGGCGCGAGCGCGCGCGGGCGTTCGCGGCCTGGGGTGCGGTCGCGGCGGCCGGCGGATCCGCGGGCGGCCTGGTCGGCGGGCTGCTCACCGAGCTGCTGTCCTGGCGGTGGATCCTGTTCGTCAACCTGCCGATCGGCGCGTTGATCGTGTGGCTGGCGCTGCGCGACCTGCCGGCCGACCGCACCGAGGACCGGCCCGCGGCCCGCAGCTTCGACCTGTCGGGCGCGCTGACGATCACCCTGGGCGTGTCGGCGATCGTCTACGCGATCGTGCGGACCGAGACGATCGGCTGGGGCGCGGGCGAGGTCTGGATCGTGCTCGCCGTCGGCGTGGCGCTCGTCCTGGCGTTCGTGGCGATCGAGGCGCGGCTGGCGACGGCGCCGCTCATGCCGCTCGACATCTTCGCCTCGCGGCAGCTGACCGCGGCGAACATGGCCGTCTTCTTGCTCGGCGCGTCGATGTTCGCCATGTGGTTCTTCGTCTCGCTGTACCTGCAGCAGGTGCTGGGCCTGACGGCGATCCAGACCGGCCTGGCGTTCCTGCCGCAGACGTTCATGATGGCCCTCGGCTCGACGCAGGCCGCCAAGGTCGTCGGCCGCCTGGGCGTGCGGACCACGCTGACCGTCGGCTTCACCCTCGCCGCCCTCGGCCTGGCGGGCCTGACGCAGGTCGACGCCGACGGGTCGTTCTGGAAGGACGTGCTCGTGCCGTCCGTCGTCCTGGGCGGCGGGATGGGCCTGTGCATGGTCCCGATCACGACCGCGGCGGTGACGGGCGTCGACGGCCGCCGCGCGGGTCTGGCGTCGGGCCTGGTCAACGTCTCCCGCCAGGTCGGCGGCGCGCTCGGCCTGGCGATCCTGGCCTCGATCGCCGCCGGCCGCACGCAGGACGTCGCGCGCGGCGGCGCCGCGAGCGGCGTGCCGGACGCGCTGGCGCAGGGCTACGCGCACGCCTTCTGGTTCGCGGCGGCGTTCGCCCTCGCCGGCGCGGTGCTGGTGTTCGCGCTGGTGCGGGACGCCCCGCGCGGGGCGGGGGCCGGCGGCCACGGGGCGCCGGCGGGCGACCGGGCCGCGGGGGCGACCGCGGACTGAGGGGTCGGTCGGCGCGGCGGGAGGTGCACGCGGCGCGGGGGCGACCGCCGACTGACGGCGGCCGCGGCGCCCCGCCGCGGCGGGCGGCGGGCGGCGGGCGGCGGGCGCGGCGTGCTCCGGATCGCCCGCGCTCTGGGGCGGTGATCCGAAACGGTGTGCCGCCCGGATCGCGTTCCGGCTGAGGCCCGCCCACCGGTCCTGAACCGGAACGCGTCCCGGCGCGCCAGCGTGTTCTGGCTGGGGTCCGCCTACCGGTCCTGAACCGGAACGCGTCCCGGCGCGCCAGCGTGTTCTGGCTGGGGTCCGCCTACCGGCCCTGAACCGGAACGCGTCCCGGCGCGCCAGCGTGTTCTGGCTCGGGTCCGCCTACCGGCCCTGAACCGGAACGCGTCCCCGCCCGCCAGCGTGTTCTGGCTGGGGTCCGCCCACCGGCCCTGAACCGGAACGCGTCCCCGCCCGCCAGCGTGTTCCGGCTGAGGTCCGCCCACCGGCCCTGAACCGGAACGCGTCCCCGCCCGCCAGCGTGTTCTGGCTGAGGTCCGCCCACCGGCCCTGAACCGGAACGCGTCCCCGCCCGCCGACGTGTTCTGGCTCGGGTCCGCCTACCGGCCCTGAACCGGAACGCGTCCCCGCCCCACGCGCCCCCGCCCTACCCCGCCAGAACGCCCCGCCCGGCGGGCTCGCCCCCGGGCCCCCGGCATGCGCGGCGCTCCCCCCGGCGCCGCAGGTGGCGGCGCCGCCCGGGCGTCCCCCGGCCCCGCCCGTCGCCCGTCCGGCCACCCGGCCGCAACCCCCGGCCGCCCGGGCGCCCGGAGACGCATCGCGGCTACCATCGACCGGTGGCCCTCCTCCGCGGAACCGACGCCCGCTCCGGCACGGCCGGGCATCCGAGCCCCGACCGGCCGTCCCTCGTCCTGATCGGCCACGGGTCGCGCGACGCGGACCACGTCGAGGAGTTCTGGGACCTCGTCGCCCACGTGGGCGAGCTCGATCCCGAGATCCACCACGCGGGCGGGTTCATCGAGCTGGCCGAGCCGTCGGCGGACGTCGCGATCGACCGGCTGGTCGCGGACGGCGCGACCGAGATCGTCTCCGTGCCGATCGTCCTGCTCGCCGCGGGGCACCTGAAGAACGACGGCCCCGCGACGCTCGCCCGCGCCCGCATCCGCCACCCGCACGTCCGCTTCCACATGGGCCGCGACCTGTCGATCGAGCCGCGGGTGCTCGAGGTCGCCGAGGACCGGATCTCGTCCACGCTGGGCGACGCGCCGCCCGAGACGTCGGGCGTCGTCCTCGTCGGTCGCGGGTCGAGCGACCCCGACGCGTCGGGCGACCTGGCGAAGGCCGCGCGCCTGCTCTCCGACCGCCGCGGCCTGCCGATCGTCGAGCCGGCGTGGATCTCGGTCGCCGAGCCGCGCGTCCCGGACGCCCTCGAGCGCTGCCGCCGCCTGGGCGCGACGACGATCGCCGTCGTCCCGTTCTTCCTCTTCACCGGCGTGCTGCTGCACCGCATCTACGCGCAGGCGGCCGAGTGGGCGCAGGAGCACCCCGAGCTGACGGTCCGCGGCGGCCCGCACCTGGGCGCCGACCGCCGGCTGGCCCGCGTGGCGCTCGACCGCTACCGCGAGGGCTTCCAGGGCGACGTGCGGATGAACTGCGACCTGTGCGTCTACCGCGTGACCCTGCCGGGCTACGAGGAGAAGGTCGGGCTGCCGATCTCGCTCACCCCGCACGGCGACGGCCCCGCGCGCGGCAAGCGCGGCAACCGACGGACGACGCGCGCGCCGCAGAAGGCGCCGGCGCTCGAGCTGGCGGAGGAGGGCCGGCGCGGCGACCGCGGCCGCGTCCGCACCGGCGCGGTCGGCGGCCCCGGCGGGATCGACCCGGACGCGCCGACGGCGGTCAGCGTCGAGGACCTGCACTTCGCCTACCCCGACGGGTCCGAGGCGCTCGGCGGCGTGCACCTGCGGATCCAGCGCGGCGAGCGCGTGGCGCTGCTCGGCCCGAACGGCGCGGGCAAGACGACGCTGCTGCTGCACCTCAACGGCGTGCTGCAGCCCCAGCAGGGCCGGGTGCAGATCGGCGAGACCGAGCTGACGAAGAAGACCGCCCGCGAGCTGCGGCGCAAGGTCGGCATCGTCTTCCAGGACCCCGACGACCAGCTCTTCATGCCGTCGATCGGCACCGACGTCGCGTTCGGCCCGGCCAACCTGGGCCTGACGGGCGACGAGCTCGAGCAGCGGGTCGTGGCCGCCCTGCGGACGTTCGGGCTGGAGGAGCTGCGCGAGATCGCCCCGCACCAGCTCTCCCTCGGCCAGCGCCGCCGCGCGGCGGTCGCGGGGGTGCTGGCGATGGAGCCCGAGCTCATGGTGCTCGACGAGCCGTCGTCCAACCTGGACCCGGCGGCGCGGCGCGAGCTGGCGGACGTCATCCGCCGCCTGCCGACGACGACGATCCTCGTCACGCACGACCTGCCGTACGCGCTCGAGCTGTGCCCGCGCGCGATCGTGATGGACCAGGGCCAGGTCATCGCGGACGGCCCGACGCGGCAGATCCTCGCCGACGAGGACTTCATGCGTGCGCACCGGCTCGAGCTGCCAGCGGGCTTCAACCCGCTCGCGGCGTAGGGCGTCGACCCGGCCGGCCGCGCGGGTAGGTTGGGGCGATGCGTCCCGTCCCGTGCGCCGCCTTCGCCCTGCTCGTCGGCGGCACCGGGCTGCTGCCCGCCGCCTCGGCCGTCGCGGCGCCCGGCCCCGGCCCCGGCCCCGGCCCCGCGATCGTGGCCGAGCCGACCAGCGGCGGGCCGCCGACGCCGCTCGTCTGGCGGACCGGCCTGACGCTCCACGGCGCCGCCGTCGACGGGACGGGCGCGCGCCGGCTGGCCACGGTCCGGGGCGAGGCGCCCACCCCGTCGCCGGACGGCCGGCGGGTCGCGCTGCTCGCCGACGACCAGGTCCTGACGCTCGACCTGGACGGCAGCGGCACGGTGCGCACCCTTGGCCGCGCGCGGGACGCGACGGCCCTGCGGTGGTCGCCTGACGGGCGCCGCATCGCCGCCGTCGGCTACGGCCCTCTGACGGTCTGCGGTGCCGGGCCCGGCGTGCCCGCGGGCTGCCGCGCCACGGCGGTGCGGGCGGCGAGCGAGTGGGGCGCGACGTGGTCGCCGGACTCGACGCGGGTCGCGGTCGTCGACGACGACGGCGCGGTGGTGACGAGCGACGGCGCACGGACGAGCGTGCTCGCGCGGTACCGGGTGCGCCGGAGCCGCGTCGACCTGCCGTCCCCGCCCGTGTGGACCCGCGCCGGTCTGGTCTGGACGACGCAGGTGATCCGCTACGAGGGCGGCGAGTTCGCGGGCGTCGGGCGGGCGGCGGTGCGCCGCTACGACGGTGCAGGGCGGCGCGTCCTGGCGACCGTGGTCCCCCGCGGCCGGACCCTCCAGCCGTTCGTGGCGGCGGGCGAGCTGCCGGACGGCACGCTCGTCGGGGTGCGCGAGCGCGTTCCCCGCGACGACGGCTCGGCGACGGCGTTCGACCTGCGGCTGCTGCGCCCCGACGGGCAGCTCGTCGACACGGCCGCGAAGGCCGGCCCGTTCTTCCCGTTCCGGGGCACCGACCAGCCCGCGAACGCGAGCGCCGCGGTCGCCGGCACGCTCGCCGACGGTCGCGTGGCCTTCGTCGTCCGGCGCTCCGAGACGAGCCGGGCCCAGCTGTACCTGGCCGACCCGGCCGGGGGCCTCGGGCGGCGCATCGTCGCCGCCGACGAGATCGCCGTCGCGACCCCGTTGCCCGGCAACCCGGTCGAGTGACCGGGCGGCCCTGAGCCGCGGGGCCGCCGTCCCGCGCCTCAGCGCAGCGGCCGCTCCAGCACGACCTCGCCGTCCTCGTCCCGCTCCCCCGTCTCGACGAAGCCCAGGCCGCGGTAGAACGGCAGCGGCGAGAGCGGCCCGGGGACGCAGCTCGTGCGGATCCGGTCCTCGCCCGGCAGGCTCCGCAGGTGCTCCAGGATCAGCGCCACCGCGCTCGTGCCGATCCCCTCGCGCTGGTGGCCGGCGGCGACCATCAGCCGCACCAGGAAGTACGGCTCGTCGGGGGTGTCGCGGACGAGGAGGACCACGCCGACCGGCACGCCGTCGCGGGTGATCGCTCGCAGCCACGCGTCGGGCTCGTAGGCGGCCTCGGCGACGGTGGTCCCGGACGGCGCGACGTACGGCTCCTGCCCGGGCGCGAGCTCCAGGTCGCAGACGGTGCGCACGTTCTGGCGGTCGACGGGGACGAGCTCGACGGTCGGCACGCCGCCACCGTATCCGGCGGGTGCGCATAGAGTCCCGGGCCCCCACCGCCGCTCGCCTCGCCGATGGTCCTTCCCCTTCTCCTCGGTCTCGTCTTCGTCGCCGTCGGTCTCGCCCTGCTCGTCGGGGGCCGCCGCGGACGCCGCGAGGCGGCGCGGCGCGCGACGACGTGGCGCCCGGTCGAGGGCCGGGTCGTCGACCGGCCGACGGAGTGGAGCACCTCGGGCGACGACAGCACGCTCCTGGAGTACGTCGTCGTCGAGTTCGCCGGGCCCGACGGCACGCCCCGGCGCGTCCGCAGCCGCGTGGGGTACCAGCGCGCCCCGTGGTCGCGGCGGGATCCGGACGAGCGCGTGACGGTGCACGTGGATCCGGCCGACCCCGAGCGCGCCGAGATCCTGACGGGCCGGCACGGTGCCGGCCGCGCGTCGTGCGTCGGCATCGCGGTCGGCGGGCTGTTCGTGGTCGTCGGGGCGTTCGTCGCGGCCGGCGGGGCGCTCGTGCTGCTGCTCGACTGAGCCGTTCCCCGCCGTTTGCAGGGACGACGTCACGCCGTGCCCCGACCGCCGGTCCGCATGCGAACATGCGTTCGCATGCGGTGGGACCACCTGAAGCGCGATCCGGACGCCGAGACGGCCTCCCTGCCCGGGATGCGCGACCCCGCGGTGGTCCGCCGCTTCGACGCGCCCGAGGCCCTCGACACGCGCTTCTACGAGATCGAGGCGAAGACGGTCCTCAACCGCGTTCCCGGCCGCTCGCGGATGCCGTTCGGGTGGACGGTGAACCCCTACCGGGGCTGCTCCCATGCCTGTACGTACTGCCTGGATCCGGCGACGCCGGTGCTGCTCGCGAACGGACGGACGCGCGCCATCGGAGAGCTGGAGCCGGGCGACGCGATCGTCGGCACGCGCCGCGAGGGGCGATACCGGCGCTACGTCGAGACGCACGTAGCCGACCGCTGGAGCACGCGCAAGCCGGCGTTTCGAGTGACGTTCGAGGACGGCACGGAGATCGTGGCGAGCGGGGATCACCGCTTCCTCACGACGCGTGGGTGGAAGCACGTGACCGGCGTCCACGGTCCCGGCCAGGCTCTGCGTGCCGACGCTGACGTGCTGCTCGGCCCCGGCCTGCATCCCATCACCGACGGCACCGAGGTGGCGGATGGGGGCCGGCGCGTGACGGCCATCGAGGCGATCGGCGTCCGCGATCTCGTCGACGTCACCACCGGGACCGGGGACTTCGTCGCGGCCGGCGCCATCAGCCACAACTGCTTCGCCCGCCCCACCCACGAGTACCTCAACTTCGGCCCCGGCCGGGACTTCGAGCGCGAGATCGTCGTGAAGGTGAACGCGCCCGAGCGGCTGCGCGCGGACCTGGCGAAGCGGGCGCGCACGCCGGCGTGGGGCGACACCGTGGCCCTCGGGACGAACACCGATCCGTACCAGTGGGTCGAGTCGAAGTACCGGCTGCTGCCGGGGATCTGGGAGGCGCTGCGCGACGCGCGCGTGCCGGCGTCCGTGCTGACGAAGTCCCCGCTGCTGCTGCGCGACCTGGACCTGATGCTGCAGGTGCAGGAGACCGCGGGGTTCGAGGCCGCGCTGTCCGTGCCCAGCCTGGACGAGAAGGCGTGGCGATCGACCGAGCCGCACACGCCGCACCCGCGGACGCGCCTGGCCGCGGTGGCCGAGCTGACCCGCGTCGGCATCCCCACCGCCGTCCTCGCCGCGCCGCTCATGCCGGGCATCAACGACGCCCCCGAGCAGATCGAGCGGCTGCTGGCCGCCTGCACCGAGGCCGGGGCCATCAGCGTCCGGGGCATCGGGCTGCACCTGCGCGGCACGACGCGCGACGTGTTCCTCGAGTGGCTCGCCGACGCCCGGCCCGACCTGGTCCCGCTGTACGAGGAGCTCTACCGCGACGGCCCGCACCTGCCGCGCCAGGAGGCCGCGCGCCTGGCGCAGCTCGTCCAGCACGGGGAGCGCTGGGGCGAGCGCGTCGTCCGCTCGGACGTCCGGCCCCCGGACGGCCGCGGCGGCGAGGCGGTCCCGCGCCGGCCGGCCTCGCCGCCGGGTGAGGCGTTGCCGTTCGGCGAGGCGCCCGAGCCGCCGCGGCGCCGGCCGCCGAGCCGCTGGGGCGACCCGCCGGCGCGTCCTCCGGCCCGGGACGCCGGCCGCGACCGTCCCGCGCGGCGCGGGCCCGCGAGGCCGGCGGCGGACCAGCTGCCGCTGTTCTGAGCGCACGCAGCGGCGGGGTCGGCGTCCCCGTCTCGCGAGGCGCACCGGCGGGGCATGACCTCGCGGTCGAGGCTCGACGCCGCGCACTCCCGCTCGAGGTGGAGCGAATCGCGCACGGGATGAGGCGGATCGCGCACGGGACGGGAGGAGGCGGAGTCCGCGCGAACCGAGGCGGGATCCGCGCAAGTTGAGGCGGGATCCGCTGCTGAGGCGGAAAGGTGCGACCTGACGGACCTCTTCCGCCTCACCCGCGGGATCCGCCTCACCACGCGCGGGATCCCGTCTCACCACCCGCCGCATCCGCCTCACCACGCGCGGGATCTGCCTCAGCGGCCGCGGGTCCCGCCTCACGCCCGCGGGACGCCGCCCGCCGCCACCCGCCCTCTCTCTCCCCCCCGCCCTCTCTCCCCCCCGCCCTCTCTCCCCCCCCCCCGCTCTCTCTCCGCCCGCCCTCTCTCTCCCCCGCCGGACGGCGCCCTCCCCGCCCTCGGGCCCCCGCCCCGGCCGCCGTCCCTCCGCCCCCGTCCCCACGGGCCCCGCGGCCCCCTGCGCTACGGTCGATCGCCGGTGCCCGCCCCGCCGCGGGCCCGCCTCCCCGCCCCTCCCGGCCCCGCGATCGCCGCGGGCGCCCGACCCCGGAGCCGCCGCATGCACCACGCCGCCGACGCGATCGATCCGCCCGACCTCTTCAGCCCGCTCGAGCTGCGCGGCCTGACCCTTCGCAACCGGATCGCGGTCTCGCCGATGTGCCAGTACTCCGCGGAGGACGGCGTGCCGAACGACTGGCACCTGGTGCACCTGGCGTCGCGGGCCGTCGGCGGCGCGGGGCTCGTCATCGCCGAGGCGACGGGCGTCAGCCCCGAGGCGCGCATCTCGCCGCAGGACCTGGGCCTGTGGAACGACGAGCAGGTCGCGGCGTTCCGCCGGATCGTCGAGCAGCTCCACGCGAACGGCGCGGCGGCTGGCGTGCAGCTGGCCCACGCGGGGCGCAAGGCGTCGACGTACCGCCCGTGGGAGGAGCGCGGCCGCGCCGAGGTGCCGGCCGGCGAGGGCGGGTGGACGACGGTCGCCCCGAGCGCCGAGGCGTTCACCGACGGCTACCCGCAGCCCGAGGCCCTCGACGCGGACGGCATCCGCAAGGTCAAGGAGGACTTCGTCGCCGCGACCCACCGCGCCGCCGCCGCCGGCTTCGACGTCGTCGAGGTGCACGCCGCCCACGGCTACCTGCTGCACCAGTTCCTCTCGCCGCTCTCCAACCAGCGCACCGACGCGTACGGCGGGGACTTCGCCGGCCGCACGCGCCTGCTGCTCGAGGTCGTCGAGGCGGTGCGCGAGGTGTGGGACGACGGGCTGCCGGTCTTCGTCCGGATCTCCGCCACCGACTGGGCCGAGGGCGGCTGGTCGGCCGACGACAGCGTGCGCCTGGCCGGCGAGCTGCGCGATCGCGGCGTCGACCTGATCGACGTCAGCTCGGGCGGCAACGTCCCCGCGGCCCCGATCCCCGTCGGCTCCGGCTACCAGACGGCCCTCGCGGCCGCGGTGCGCGGCGCCGGCGTCCGCACCGGCGCCGTCGGCCTGATCACCGCCCCGCAGCAGGCCGACGCGATCGTGCGCACGGGCCAGGCCGACCTGGTGCTGCTCGCCCGCGAGCTGCTGCGCGACCCGTACTGGCCGCTGCACGCCGCGAAGGCGCTGCACCGGCCGGCGCCGGTCCCGGTGCAGTACGCGCGGGCCTTCTGAGCGCGCCGCGCGGACCGTCCGCCCGGCCGGCGGGCGGGCGGCCGGGTCGTCCGGTCGCCGCCTCCCGCCGCGCCGTCCTCCGGCGCGGACCCCGCCCCCGCCGTGCCGCCCCGGGCGGGGCCGCGCGCGCCCCGCGCTCACCCCGTCCGCGCCCGCCGCGCGTCGGCCGCGCCCGCGGGCGCCGCGCGTCAGCCCCGTCCGCGCGCGCCGCGCGTCAGCCCCGTCCGCCGTCCGCGCGCGCCGCGCCCGCGGGCGCCGCCGGCGCCGCGCCCTAGCCCCGTCCGCGGGCGGTGACGAGCCACGACCCGACGCGCTCGGCCGTCGGCCCCGCCACGAGCACGACGGTCCGCATCGCGACGCGCTCGGCGTCGAAGTCGGCGAGCGTCGCGACCTCGATGCGCTGGTCCGGTCGGCCGACGTCGGTCGCCAGCGCCACCGCGGTCCGGGGGGCGCGGTGCTCGAGCAGCAGCTCGCGCACCCGGTCCAGCTGCCAGGTCCGCGTCCGCGAGCGCGGGTTGTAGAGCGTCAGCGCCAGGTCGGTGGCGGCCAGCGCCGAGATCCGCGCCTCGACCTGCTCCCACGGCACGAGGACGTCCGACAGCGAGACGGTCGCGAAGTCCCCGAGCGGCGCGCCCAGGGCCGCCGCCGCCGCGACGCCGGCGGTCACGCCGGGGACGACCTCGACGGGCGGGCGCGCGTCCTCGGGGACCGCCGCCGCGGCCCGCAGCGCGAGGGCCGCCATGCCGAAGATCCCGGCGTCGCCGGACGACACGAGCGCGACGCGCCGCCCGGCGACGGCGAGCGCCACGGCGCGCTGGGCGCGGGCCTCCTCCTCGCCCATCGTGCCGCGCTCGACGAGCTGGTCGTCGCGCAGCAGGTCGGCGCACTGGTCGACGTACGGCCCGTAGCCGACGACCGCCTCGGCCCCCCGGACCGCGGCGGCGGCGCGTTCCGTGCGCGCATCCGCCCCTCCGGGCCCGAGTCCGACGATCCACAGGGCGCCCGGCATCCGCGACATCCTAGGCCCGCGGCGACCCGACGGGCGGCGTCGCGCCACGACGCCGCCCCGTCCGGCCGCGGACGGCGGCCGCCGCCTCGGGCCGGGCACGCTCCGCGGCGTGCCCCTGGCGCCCGGTCAGTCGGTCCCCGGCTGGGTGCCGGAGACGGACTCGTCCGCGCCCTGGCCGCCCGCGGGGTCGCTGGACGACCCGTCGCCGTCCGTCGTCGGTGCGGACGCCGACGTCTCGGGGTTCGCGCCGGACGCGTCCGGGGTCTCGCCCGGCGACGTCGCCGTCGGGTCGGGCTGCGACGCCGTCGGGGCCGGGTCGGGTTGCGGCGTCGTGGGCGTGGGGTCGCCGGTCGTGGGGTCGGCGACGATGACGGGCGTGCCGCCGATCGGCTCGTCGGCGCTCGGCACGTGCACCTCGACGTCGACGCCGGCGGCGTCCGCGGCGGGCGTGGCCGGATCGGGCGTCGTGGTGGGGGCGTCGGGCAGCGGCACGTCGACCTTCGTGCCCTCGCCGCCCTGCGCGGGCGTCGGGGCGGCGCTGATCGGCAGGACGACCTCGACGGGCGCGGTCTCGGCGTCCGCGGCGGGCGCGGGGGCGGGCGTCTGGTCCGGCGTCGACTCGGGGGCCTTGCCCGGTGCCGGGGCGGCGGTGCCGTCCTGCGGCGCGCCCGGCGTCCCGGTCGTCGGCTTGGCCTCGTCCTTCGTCCCGAGCGGCGCGGTGACCTCGACGACGTTGCTGACGCCGTCCCCGTCGTGCACGCGGGTCGAGATGGTCTGCGGGGTGTCGGTGCTCGTCACGCGCATCCGCACGCGGACCGACAGGCCGCTGCTCGTCGTGGCGTTCGCCGTGTCGGCGCCGACCAGGTCGACCTTCGCCTGCAGCGCGAGCGACTCCGCCGTCCCGTCCGCGGCGGCGGCGTTCAGCCGCGCCACGGCCTTCTCGTCGAGGCCCAGGCGGACGTCGAGCGTCTCGGGCACGGGGGCCGCACCGTCGGGTGCGGGGGTCGCGGCGTCGGTCGCCGTCGTCATCCGCAGGCGCACCTGGGCGCCCGGCTGCAGCGTGCCGGACTTCGTGCCCGTGACGCTGACCGTGTTGACGCGCAGGCGGACGCGGCTCTGGGTGGCGTCGGCCGCGATGGTCTGGGTGGGGGTGGCGGCCGGCGTGCCGGATCCGGGGTCGCCGGCCGACGCCGGGGCGCCGCCCGCCGTGGTGCCGACGCCGGCCCCCGCGGCCGTGCCGCTGCCGATGCCGGCGTCGGACCGCTGCCGGCGGTCGCCGCGCCGCTCGCCCGCACCGTCGCGGGCGCCGAACGCCGCCCGGCCCGCGGTCCCGGCCGCGGCACCGCCGGCGGGGCCGTCGCCGTTCGCTGCCGGCGCGGCCGACGCGACCAGGTCGGTCGGCACCGTCCGCACGACGCTGCCGCCGCGGGCGTCCTCGGCCGCGCCGCGGGACGCCGGAGCGTCCGGCAGACGCAGCGTCCCGCCCGCGCCGACGCCCGCGCCGTGGACCGGCACGCCGTCCGCCGGAGCGAACACCGTCCCGACGCCGAGCACGCCGCTGACGAGGAGCACGCCGAGCCCCGAGGTCACGTAGACCTCGCGACGGAGACGGCCGGCGGAGGAGCCGGCCTGCTCGGTGTCCGCCCCGCGGCGGATGAGGCGTGTGCGCCACATGTCAATCGGTTCTACGGGCGAGCATCGGCCCGTGGGACCGCCCTGGCCGTTTGTCCGATGCCCCCGGGACCGGACCCGCTCGGTGGGGGGTTCGGCGGCCCTCTCGGGTAAAGCCCGTCCGGCGCGGGCGTCGGACCGGCCTGCGGAAGGATACGGCGTGCCCTCCGGGACGGGACCGCGTACGCCTCGCGCGCGCGTGGGACGCGCTAGCGTGGCCCCGGTGACGGTCCATCTCATCGGGGCCGGCCCGGGCGATCCCGACCTGCTCACGGTCCGCGCCGCCGATCTGCTCCGGGCCGCCGAGGTCGTCGTCAGCGACCGCCCCTCCTCCGATCCCGTCGTGGCGCTCGCGCCGGCACACGCCGAGCGGGTGCTCGTCGGCAAGGTGCCGGGGCGGCCCGCGCTGCCGCAGGACGTGCTGTGCGCGCTGCTGGTCGAGCTGGGCCGCACGGGGCGCGAGGTCGTCCGCCTGAAGAGCGGCGATCCGTTCGTCGCGGCCCGCGGCGGCGAGGAGGCCCTCGCGCTGCAGGCGGCCGGCGTGCCGTTCACCGTCGTGCCCGGGCTGAGCGCGGGCTTCGCCGCCCCGGCCTTCGCGGGCATCCCGGTGCACGTGCGCCAGATCTCGCGCGTCGTCACCGTCCTGGCCGGCAACACGGACCCGGAGTACCCCGGCGAGGTCGACTGGGACGCCCTGGCGCGCCTGGGCGGCACCATCGTCGTGCTGACGGGCCGCTCGCGGATCCGCCGGATCGCGGGGTGGCTCCTCGCCGCCGGGATGGATCCCGAGACGCCGGTCGCGGCGATCAGCGGCGCCTCGCGGCCGGGCCGGCAGGACGTCGTGCGCGGCACCCTCTCCGCCCTGCCGCCGCGGCAGGACCCGCCCGTGACCTTCGTGATCGGGGCCGTCGCGGCGATCGACCTGGGCTGGTTCGGCGACGGCGCCGTGCGCACCGTCGCCGAGACCGGCGCGCTGCCGCCGCTGCCGCCGAAGGCCGCGCCGACCGCCGAGGAGGTGGCCGCCGGTGCACATCCCTGAGGGCTTCCTGACCGGGCCCACGACCGCCGTCGGCGCCGGCGTCGCGGTCGCAGGCCTGGCGTACTGCGTGCGCCGCGCCGAGCTGCACGGCGACGACGGCCGCCTGCCCCTGGCCGGCCTGGCGGGCGCGTTCTTCCTCGTCGGCGACACCCCGTTCATCCCGATCGGCGTCGGCACGCAGGGCCACCTGCTCGGCGGGACGCTGGCGGTCGCGCTGCTCGGCCCGTGGCTGGGGGCGCTCACCATCGCCGTGGTCACCATCGTCCAGGCGCTCGTGCAGGGCGACGGCGGCATCACGGTCCTCGGCCTCAACATCGTCAACGCCGCGCTCGTGCCGGCCTTCGTCGGCTGGCCGATCCTCCGCGGGCTGCAGCGCCTGATCCGCCGACGGCAGGGGAAGGACACGGCCGGCGGGCTGGCGGCCGCCTGCGCGGCCGCGGCGTACGTGAACGTGCTGCTGGCCGCGCTCCTGTTCGTCACCGAGTTCCACCTGGGCCACAAGGGCTCGATCGACATCGAGCCGGTCGTGGGCGGAACCGTCGGGGTCTACGCCTTCGTCGGCGTCCTCGAGGCGGTCCTGACCGCCGGCATCGTCCGCGCGCTGCTGGCCCGCCGGCCCGACCTGGTGATGATCGCGCCGCCCGCCCTGCGCCGACCCCGCCGACGGCCGCGCCCCCGCCCCGCCACCGCGATCGCGAGCGTCCCGCCCCCGCCCGGCACCGCCCCGCGCGTGCCCCCGCCGCCGGGCACCGAGCCGCGGCGCCCGGCGTCCTCGGCCGGGGATCCGCGTACGCCGCCCGCGGGCGCCGCGCCACAGCGGCCGGTCCCCGCCGCCGACGCGCCGTCCGGGCCGACGTCCGGGACCGAGGCCGCGACCTCCCCGTCCGCCGGCGCCGCGGCGCGCGTCCCCCCGCCGCCGGGCTGCGAGCCGCAGCCCCGTCCCCTCGATCCCGACGCCCCCGGAGGCCCCGCATGAGCGACGACGCCCAGACCCCCGACCGCGAGCTGCAGCAGCCGGCCGCCGGCAACGCCTCCCCCGACGAGGGCGCCACGGCGGCCAGCCCGACCGTCGCCCCGGGCCTGGAGGCCGCCGAGCGCCACAAGGACGCCGACCTGCCGCACACGCCCGAGGACCGCGGGTCCGAGGAGACGGTGCGCCGGAAGAAGCGCGACATCCCGCTCGTCGCGGTCGTCACCGGCCCCGGCAAGGGCAAGTCCACGTCGGCCTTCGGGATGCTCCAGCGCTCCTGGGCGCGCGGCTACCGCTGCGGCGTCTTCCAGTTCGTGAAGGGCGGCAAGTGGAAGGTCGGCGAGCGCAAGGCCGCCGAGGCCCTCCACGCGTCGGGTGCCGGCGGCACGATCGAGTGGGAGATCCAGGGCAAGGGCTGGACGTGGATCCAGCGCGACATGACCGAGTCCGAGGACATCGCGAAGGCGGGCTGGGACGAGGTCAAGCGCCGGATCGCTGAGGAGCGCTACGAGTTCCTGCTGCTCGACGAGATCACCTACCCCATCGCCTGGGGCTGGATCGACGTGGACGACGTCGTCGCCACGCTGCGGGACCGCCCCGGATTCCAGCACGTCGTCCTGACCGGCCGCAACGCGGACCCGAAGCTGATCGAGCTGGCGGACCTGGTGTCCGAGGTCGCGAACGTCAAGCACCCGATGCAGGCCGGGATCCGCGCGCAGCAGGGCATCGACTGGTGAGCCAGCGCCTGCTCGTCATCCCGGACGGCCTGGCCGAGCCGTGGTCCGGCCGCGGCCTGCCGACGACGCTGGCGTCGACGCGGCCGATGGCCCTGGACGCGATCTGCCGCCGCGGGGCCGTGCGCCGCGTCGCCACGACGCCGGAGGGGCTGCACCCGGGGAGCGAGGCGGGCCTGCCGCTGCTGCTGGGCTGGACGCCGAGCGGCCCCGTCTCGCGCGGGCGCGTGGACGCCGCCGCGCACGGGCTGCGCGAGCCGCCGGGCGCCGTCGTGCACCGCGTCGACGTGCGTCACGACGACGGCCGCCCGTGGCCCGAGCTGGCCGAGGTGGCGTTCCGCCTGCTCGAAGGGTCCGTCGGCGAGGAGGCCCTGCACGTGCAGCGGCTGCACGGCCACCGGATGCTCGTCTTCGGCCACACCGAGCCGGTCCTCCCCCACCGCCGCGACCTGGCGGAGTGGGGCGCTCACGAGGGCGTCGCGGGCGCCGACGACCCGGACGACGTGCCGCGGCTGCAGCTGTGGCCGGACGGCGAGACGCCGATGCCGGTGCTGGACGAGAAGACCGTGGTGGTGTGCGCGCCGCGCTCGACGATGGCGGGCGTCGCGCGCCTGATGGGCGCCGAGACCGTGCATCCGCGGGGCGCGACGGGGCGCCCGGGGACGGACGTCGCGGCGAAGGCGCGTGCCGCCACCGCGCTGCTGCGCGACGGCACGCCGACGGTGGTCGTCCACGTCGGCTCGCCCGACGAGG
This sequence comes from Patulibacter sp. SYSU D01012, assembly GCF_017916475.1. GTDB lineage: Bacteria > Actinomycetota > Thermoleophilia > Solirubrobacterales > Solirubrobacteraceae > Patulibacter. The sequence continues at coordinate 936,838 of NZ_JAFMTB010000001.1, read as the reverse complement.
CGGCGCACGACCACGACCCGCAGGCCAAGCGCCTGGAGCTGCAGAAGATCGACCGCGACCTGCTCGCCCCCCTCGCCGCGCTGGCGCTGGACCTGGGCGCGACCGTCGCGGTCTGCCCCGACCACGGCACGGACCCGCGGACGGGCAAGCACTCCGGCGACCCGGTGCCCGCGGTGGTGTGGGGGCCGGGGATCCCGCGGAGCGGGCCCGACCGGATGACCGAGGAGTCCGTCGCCGGCGAGCCCGTGGTCGCGGGGGCCTGGGACGTGGGCTGAGGCTGCGGGCGGTGCGGGCGGCGGGGTGGGCGAAGGCCCCTCGCGAAGGCCCCTCCCGCCGCGGCCGCCACGCCGGGGCGGGCCGGCCGGCGCCGTGTGCGGGGTCGTGACGCCGCGCCAGGCGGAGCGGACGGCGCTGCGTGCCGAGTCGCGCCAGCGCGCGAGGCGGAGCGCGACGCGACGGCGCGGTACGCGCGGTCAATCGGCGTCGCCGGTCCGCGGGTGGGGCCGATCCGCGTCGTCTGATCGCGGGTGGGGTCGATCCGCGTCGGATACCGACGCCGATCGACCCCGGTTGGGCGACGCCGACGTCGATCGACCCCGATGGCCGGCGGCCCCGATCACCCGACCGACGCCCACGCAGATCGACGCCGATGGCCGGCCGCCCCGACCGCCCCGACCGCCCGGCAGCCCCGACGGGCCCGCTCGCCCCGCCGCGGCCCCGCCCGCCGCCGCCCGGCAACCGCGGCCGGCCCACCCGCCCACTACCGCCCGCCCGAGGCCAATCGCTCCCCCGACAGACCGCCCCGCCCGACCCCGCCCTCAGCGGTGCTGCAGCACGTTCACGACGTGGCCGTCGGGGTCGCGCAGGAAGAAGCGCCGCACGCCCCACGGCTCGTCGGTCAGGGGGTGGACGATCGCGAGCCCGCGCCGAACCGCCTCGGCGTGCACCGCGTCGACGTCGTCGACCTCGATCGAGACGTCGGGGACGACCGGGGCCGACGCGTCCGCGTCCATGACGCTCAGCTGCGTGCCGCGGTCGCCCGCCGCGGCGACGGTCGCGATCCAGCCCTGATCCATCACCACGTCGAGGCCGAACAGCCCGGCGTAGAGATCACGGGCGGCGCCCGGGTCGTCCACGCGCAGGTTGGGGACGATCCGCCGGACGCTCATGCGGCCATCATGCCGCCCGAGCGCGGGTGATCGCCAGGGCGACGTCACGACCACGCCACGCCGACGCGCCACGCGACGCGTCGGCCCCCGGTCCCAGCCGCGCGGTGCCCCCGCCCCACGCCCGCGGCTGGGGACCAGCCGTGCTGTTCGCGCCGAGCCCCGCGCTCGAGGCTGGGCCTCAGCCGCGCTGTTCGTCCCTAGCCCCGCGCCCGCGGCTCGGGCCTCAGCCGTGCTGTTCGCGCCTACCCCCGCACCCGAGGCCTGGACCTCAGCCGTGCTGTTCGCGCCTACCCCCGCGCCCGAGTCTGGACCCCGGCCGTGCGGTTCCCGCCCACCCCCACGCCCGCCCCGCACCCCCAGCCCGCTAGCGTCCGCGCGGTGACCGCCCGCCTCGTGATCGCCGGCACCACCTCGGGCGCCGGCAAGACCACCGTCGCCAGCGGCCTGATGGCGGCGATCGCCGCGCGCGGGCTGACGGTGCAGGGCGCCAAGGTCGGTCCGGACTTCATCGACCCGAGCTACCACGCGCTCGCGACCGGGCGGCCGGGGCGCAACCTCGACGCGTTCCTGTCGGGCCCCGACCTGGTCGCGCCGCTGCTGGCCCACGCCGTCGGCCCGGTCCCGGCGGGCGAGGGCGCGCGGTCCGCGGCCGCGTCGCGGGCCGCCGACCTGGCGATCGTCGAGGGCGTCATGGGGCTGTACGACGGGGCGTCGGGCCGGGGCGAGCTGGCCTCGACGGCGCACGTCGCCAAGCTCACGCGCTCGCCCGTCGTGCTGGTCGTCGACGCGGCCTCGATGGCCCGCTCCGTCGCGGCGCTCGTCCTGGGCTACAAGCACTTCGACCTGGCGGTGAACGTCGCCGGGGTGATCCTGAACAAGGTCGGCTCGACGTGGCACGCCGACCTGCTGCGCGAGGCGCTCGAGCCGATCGGCGTGCCCGTCCTGGGCGCCCTCGTCCGCGACGAACGGGTGCAGACGCCCTCGCGCCACCTGGGCCTGGTGCCCGTCGGCGAGCGCGACGCGCGGGCCCGCGAGGCGCAGGAGGCGTTGGCCGCCCGGATCGCGGAGGGCTGCGACCTGGACGCCCTGCACGCGCTGGCGCGGTCCGCCCCGCCGCTCGCCGCGCCGGCGTGGGACCCGGTCGCCGCGATCGCCGGCGCGGACGGGGACGGCGCCCGCCCCCTGGCCGCGGTCCCGGACCCGCCGCGCCGCGACGGCCGCGCGCCGCGGATCGCCTACGCCGCCGGCGCGGCCTTCACCTTCCGCTACGCCGAGAACCTGGAGCTGCTGCGCGCCGCGGGGGCCGAGCTGCTGCCCGTCGACCCCCTCGCCGACGCGGGCCTGCCGGACGGCACCGACGCGCTGTACCTGGGCGGCGGCTTTCCCGAGGAGCACGGCGCGGCGCTGGCCGCGAACGCGCCGATGCGCGCCGCGGTCGCCGAGCTGGCGCGGGCCGGACGGCCGGTCGTCGCGGAGTGCGGCGGCCTGCTCTACCTGGGATCGGCCCTCGACGGCCACGAGATGTGCGGCGTCCTGGACGGCGTCGGGCACCTCGGCTCCCGCCTGACCCTGGGCTACCGCGAGGCGACGGCCGGCGTCGACAGCCCCCTCTGGCGCGCCGGCGAGACGGTCCGCGGGCACGAGTTCCACTACTCCACCCTGGCGCCCGAGGCGTCCGACCCGCCGGCGTGGACCTTCGCCGCCCGCGGACGCGAGCGGCAGGAGGGCGTAGCCGGCCCCGCGCTGCACGCGAGCTACCTGCACACGCACTGGGCGGCGTTCCCGCGGGCGGCCGCGCGTCTGGTGCGGGCCGCAGCCTCGGGGTAGCGGACCCGGCCTACCCGTGGGCCGGCGTGCCGCCGACGGGCCGGTACGTGCCGAAGTGCCACAGCCGCCCCTCCGGGTCCCGGGCGGCGTAGTCGCGGGACCCGTAGTCGGTGTCCTGCAGCGGCGAGACGATCTCGGCGCCGGCGGCCACGGCGGCCGCGTGGTGCGCGTCGGCGTCGTCCACGGCCACGTAGACCCCGCGCGCCTCGCCGCGGCCGTCGCCGTCCGGCGGCGGCGCGTCGCCGGCGAGCGATCCGACCATGACGATCCCGTCGTCGAGCTCCAGCTCGGCGTGCGCGATCGTCCCGTCCGGGCCGGGGTACGCCACGCGCACGCGGAACCCGAACGCGCGCGGCAGCCACGCGAGCATCGCCGGGGCGTCGGCGTAGCGCAGGAAGGGATAGAAGGCGGGGCGCGGCGACGAGCTCATCGTCCGGCGACCCTACGCGCGCCGCGGGCGACGATCCTCGCGGACGCGGACTCCGGGCTCGGGCCCGGCCGCGGGCTCCGGCTCGGCCGGGGGCTCCGGCTCGGCCGGGGGCTCCGGCACGGCCGCCGGCGCGGGCGCGGGCGCGGGCTCGGGTTCAGCCGCGGGCGCGGGCGCGTCGGCGTGCCGGCGCGTCCGGCGCACCCCGCGCGGTGCCCCGCCCGCGACCGCCCACCGACGCCGTCAGCCGCCCAGGTGGCCGCCGTCGACGGCCACGCGCGCGGCGTCGAGGTGGCGGACGACCCCGGCCACCGCCGCCTCGGCGTCCCCGGCCCGCACGGCGGCGACGATCGCCTCGTGCTCGGCCACGAGCTCGCGCGGGCGCGCGCCGCCCCGCCGGAGCGTCGCGGTCGTCAGCCGCTGCTGCCGGTCGCGCAGGCCGTCGAAGAACCCGAGCAGCGCCGCGTTGCCGGCCGCCGCCACCCACGCGCGGTGCAGGCGCCGGTCGGCGATGCCCGCGGCCACGACGTCCTCCGCGCCCAGCAGGCGGCGCTGGTCGTCCAGGATGGCGTCGAGCTCGGCCAGCAGACCGGGCGGCGGATCGGCGATCACGCGCCGCAGGCAGTGGCTCTCCACGACGGTGCGCGCCTCGTACAGGTCGCGGGCGGCGCGTCCGGAGATCGGCACGACGAGCGCCCCGCGCTTGGGGTAGAGCTCGAGCAGCCCCTCGGCCTCGAGCTGCAGGAACGCCTCGCGGACGGGCGTGCGGCTGACGCCCACGGCCTCGGCGATCGCGCCCTCGCTGAGCAGCTCGCCGTCGCGGACGGCGCCGTCGAGCAGGAGCGCCTTCACGTGCTCGTAGGCGCGGCGCGAGGCGGACGGGGCAACGGTGGCCATCGCCGCCCATGCTATAGATTCGACATAGATGCAAGCCGCACGCAACGCCGCCGCGCCCTCCCCCGGCGCCGCCGGCTCCGCGGCGCCTCGCCCCGCCGGCGGCCTCGGCCGCGCGTGGTGGATCTGGGGCGTCGGCGCCTCGGCGTACCTCGTCGCGATGCTGCACCGGATGGCGCTCGGCGTCGCCGGCTCGGACGCCGCGGAGCGCTTCGGCGTGCCGGTCGGGCAGCTGGCCGTCTTCACGTCGCTGCAGCTCGTCCTCTACCTGGCGATGCAGATCCCGGCGGGCCTGCTGGCCGACCGCTTCGGCCCGCGCCGCACCCTCGCGATCGGCCTGGCGCTGATGGCCGGCGGCGAGCTGCTGTTCGGCCTCGCGCACTCGATGGGGCTGGGCCTGGTGGGCCGCGCGCTCGTCGGGATCGGCGACGCGCTCACCTTCCTCAACGTCCTGCGCCTGGCACACGCGTGGTTCCCGTCGCGGATGCAGACGCTGCTGGCGGCGCTGACGGGCTTCGCGGGCGCGCTGGGCCAGCTCGTCTCCACCGTGCCGCTCGAGGCGAGCCTGGACGGCCTGGGCTGGGGCGGCACCTTCCTGGGCCTCGCCGCGGTCACCGCGGTGCTGGTCGCCGTGCCGCTGACGCTGGTGCAGGACCGGCCGGGCGCCGCGCGCGGCCGCCGCGCGCCGGGGAGCGAGACCACCCACGTCCAGCACGAGCCCATCCTGCGCACGGTCGTCGACGCCTGGCGGCGGCCGGCGACGCGCCAGGGCTTCTTCGTCCACATGGCGACGCTGACCCCGTTCATGGTCACCGGCGCCGTGTGGGGCGTGCCGTACCTGCAGGGCACGCAGGACATGTCGCGGGCGTCGGCGGCCAGCTTCCTCCTCGTCGGCTCCCTCGCCTTCTGCGTGACCGGGCCGCTCGTCGGCCTGCTCGTCGGGGACCGCGCCCGCCGCGGACGGATCGCCGCCGTCGTCTTCCCCGCCACCTCGACCGGCGCCTGGCTCGTGCTGATGGCGTGGCCGGGCGGCACCGTCCCCCGCGCGGTCCTCCTCATCGCGCTGCTGGTGACCGGTGCGGGCGCCGGCGCGTCGATGCTCGGCTTCGAGATCGCCCGCCGCGCGGCCCCGCCGGCCGCGAGCGGGGCCGCGGCCGCGCTGGTCAACTGCGGCGGCTTCTCGGCCTCGGTCGTCGCGGCGCTCGTCGTCGGGCGGCTGATCGGGGACGGGGGCGGCAGCGCGTCGGCCACGCAGCACGCGATGCTGCCCGTGCTCGCGGCGACGGCGCTGGGACTGGTGGGCTCGCTGCTGTCGGGCCGGACCGCCCGCCGCGCCGCGGGGCCGGAGCGCGCCGCGCAGGCCCGCGCGGGCGTCGCGGCCGACTGATCCCCGCTACCGCCGGTCGGCGGCGGCCCCCGCCGACCGCGCCGGCACCGCGGACCGGGCGCCCGGTGCGGCCGCCGTCGTGGCGACGCCACCCAGGCGAGCGCGTACCGCGACCGCCGCGCAGAGGACGACGGCGAGGCCCCCCAGGACCGTCGCCCACGTCAGGCGCTCCCCGACGAGCAGCGCGGCCCAGAGGATGCTCAGCACGGGCTGGACGAGCTGCACCTGGCTGACCCGCGCCATGGGCCCGATCGCCAGCCCGCGGTACCAGGCGAAGAAGCCCAGGAACATGCTCACGAGCGCGAGGTAGCCGAAGGCCGCCCACTCGGCGGCCGACGCGGCCGGCGGGCGCGCGAGCGCCGCGGCGACCGTCAGCGCCACCGTCACCGGTGCCGCCGCGACGAGCGCCCACGAGACGGTCTGCCAGGCGCCGAGCTCGCGCGCCAGCAGCCCGCCCTCCGCGTAGCCGACGGCCGCGGCCAGCACCGCGCCGAAGAGCAGCAGGTCGGAGACGTGCAGGCGGCCGACGCCGCCGCCCTGGACGGACGCGAAGCCCAGCGCGGCGACCGCCCCGACGGCCGCCGTCACCCAGAAGACGCGCGGCGGCCGCTCGTGTCCCCGCGCCACCACGGCGACGGCCGTGGCGGCCGGGACGAGGGCGACGACGACGGCGCCGTGACCGGCGGCGGCCGTCTGCAGCGCGAACGACGTGAGCAGCGGGAAGCCGAGGACGATCCCGGCGGCCACCACCACGAGCCGCGCCCATTGCGCCCCCGTGGGCCGCGCCTGTCGGGTGACGCCGAGAGCGACGGCGGCCAGCGCTGCGGCGACGACCGCGCGCCCGGTCCCGACGAAGAGCGGCGACAGCCCGCGGACCGCCACGCGCGTCATCGGCACCGTGAACGAGAAGGCCAGGACCCCGAGCAGGCCCCACCCGATCGCGGCCGCCGACCGCGGTAGCGCGTGCGCCGCCTTGTGGGTAGCGCTACTCTGCTGCTTCATGCCCGACGATAGCGCGGCCCGGATCGCGGCGGAGCTGCGGCGGTGGGCGTCCACCGCCGCGCCCGGCACGCGCCTGCCGTCGAGCCGCGCGCTCGTGCGGGCGCACGGCGCGAGCGCGGCGACGGTCCAGAAGGCCCTGCGGACCCTGACGACGGAGGGACTGGTCGAGGCGCGTCCGGGCGTCGGCACGTTCGTCCGCGCGGTGCGGACGCCGCGGCCGCCGGACTACGGGTGGCAGACGGCCGCGCTGCGCTCGCCGCGCGTGCACCTGCCGGCGCCGTCGTCGTCGGTGCGCCCGGCGCCCGAGGGTGCCATCGCGCTGCACGCCGGGTACCCCGACCGCGAGCTGCTGCCCGAGCGGCTGCTGCGCGCGGCGCTGGGGCGGGCGGCCCGCAGCGACGTCGCGGTCACGCGCGCCCCCGCGGCCGGCCTGCCCGAGCTGCGCGGATGGTTCGCGGCCGAGCTCGCCGCCGCGACGCCGGTGGGCGTGGCGCCGCCCACCGCCGGCGACGTCGTCGTGCTGCCCGGCAGCCAGAGCGGCCTGAGCTCGCTGTTCCGCGCCCTGGTCGGCGCGGGCCGTCCGGTGCTCATGGAGTCCCCCACCTACTGGGGCGCCACGCTGGCGGCGGCGCAGGCCGGCGTGCAGGTGGTCCCGGTCGCCAGCGGCCCCGCAGGCCCGGCCCCCGAGGAGCTGGACCGCGCGCTGGCCGAGACGGGCGCCCGGGCGTTCTACGCGCAGCCGACCTTCGCCGCCCCGACGGGCGCGCTCTGGTCCGCCACCACGCGCGCCGGGGTGCTGGACGTCGTGCGCGCCCACGGCGCCTTCCTGATCGAGGACGACTGGGCCCACGACTTCGCCATCGACGCGGACGCCGCGCCGCTCGCCGCGCACGACGACGCCGGACACGTCGTGTACGTCCGCTCGCTGACGAAGAGCGTGTCGCCGGCGGTCCGCGTCGCCGCCGTCGTCGCCCGGGGCCCGGCCCGCGAGCGGATCCTTCGCGACCGCGGCGCATCGTCCGTGTACGTCAGCGGGCTGCTGCAGGCGGCCGCCCTGGACGTCGTCACGCAGCCGGGATGGACGCGCCACCTGCGGCACGTCCGCCCGCAGCTGCGCGCGCGCCGCGACCTGCTCGTCGCGGGCCTGCGCGAACACGTCGCCGGCGCGCACCTCGAGCACGTGCCGGCCGGCGGCCTGAACCTGTGGCTGCGGCTGCCCGACGCCGTCGACCTGGAGCGGTTCGTCGACCGCTGCGAGGCCGCCGGCGTGCTCGTGGGGCGCGGCACCGAGTGGTTCCCCGCCGAGCCGGCCGGGCCGTACGTGCGCCTGAACTTCTCGGGTCCCGAGCCGGGCGCGTTCCCCGAGGCCGCCCGCCGGATGGGCGCGGTCCTCGCGGCCTGCTGACCGGCGGCCGCCTCCGTTGCCGGTCAGCCGCCGCGCCGCGCCGTCCCGTCCGCCCGCCGCACCCCCGCGACGCGCTCCAGCCACCCCGGCAGCCACCAGTTCGCGCGACCGAAGAGCGTGACGAGCGCCGGCACGACGAGCGCGCGGACGACCGTCGCGTCCAGCAGGATGCCCGCCGCCAGGCCGGTCGCGAGGATCCGGATCTCGGTGTTCGGCCCGGCCGCCAGGGCCACGAACGCCAGGAAGAGGATGAGCGCGGCGCTCGTCACCAGGCGGCCCGTGTGGCCCAGGCCGCGGACCACGGCCTCGTCCGTGGAGCCCGTCGCGTCGTACTCCTCGCGCACGCGGCTGAGGATGAACACCTCGTAGTCCATCGACAGGCCGTAGAGGAACGCGAAGATCGCGAGCGGCACCCAGGTGGTGATCGACCCCGTCGCCGGGACCCCGCCGATCAGCTCCGACCCCCAGCCCTGCTGCCAGACGAGGACGACGATGCCGAACGACGAGCCGACGGACAGGACGTTGAGCGCGATCGCCTTCAGCGGCAGCACCACGGAGCGCAGCGCGCGCAGCAGGAAGAGCAGCGTGATGACCGCGATGAGCGCCACCATGAGCGGGAACGACGCGTAGATCGCGTCCGTCAGGTCGCGGTCCTGCGCCCCCGGGCCGCCGACCTGCACCCCGACCCGCGGCCCGATGTCGCGCACGCGGTCGAGCGTCGCGCGGCCCGCGTCCGACGCCGCGTCGCCGGTCGGCAGGGCGAGCAGCAGCGACGTGCCGCCGCGCGACCACTCCGGGCCGGTCGGCGCCAGCACCGCGCGCACGCCCTCGACGGCGCGCAGCTGCCGCCCCGGCTCCGACGTCTCGCCCTCGCGGGCCAGCAGCTCGATCGGCGTCAGGGCACCGGTGCCCAGGCCCGCGCGCTCCAGCGTGCGCAGCGCGGTCCGCGCCTCGCCGCCGGCCGACAGCGCGTCGACGGACGGCTGCCCCGGACGCAGCGTCGTGGCGACGCCCGCGAGCACGACGAGCACGAGCAGGCCGACGATCGCCGCCGGCCAGCGGCGCCGCACGACGCCGCGCGACCAGCGCTCCCACCCCGTCGGCCCCTCGTGCGGGTGCGCGGCGGCGCGGCGGGCGTGGCGGCGGTCCAGGCGCGGGCCGAGCGTCGCCAGCAGCACCGGCAGCAGCGTCAGCGCCGCCAGGACGGAGACGAGCGGGATCAGCAGGCCGCCGAAGCCGATCGAGCGGATGAAGGGGACGGGCACGACGACGAGGGCCAGCAGGCCGATCGCGACCGTGACGCCCGAGACCGCGACGGCGTGCCCGGCCGTCGCCATCGCGCGGCGCAGCGCGGCGTCGTCGTCCCCCGTGCGCGCCCGCTCCTCGCGCCAGCGGAAGACGACGAGCAGCGAGTAGTCGATCGCGATCCCCAGGCCGATCAGGCCGACGAGGAACTGGACCGTGAAGTTGACCTCGGTCAGCGCCGCGAGCCCGCGCAGCAGCAGGAACGTCGTGAGGATCGAGACCGCCGCGACGACGAGCGGCACGAAGGCCAGCAGCGACGAGAAGACCCAGGCGAGCACGAGCAGCGCGCCGAGGCCGCCGAGCAGCGTCTCGACGAGCAGTCCGACGCCGCCCCCACCGCCGGAGTCGTCCGCCAGCGCCTCGACGCCGGTGACCCGCAGCGGCGCGCCGCCGACCTCGCTACCGGCCGCGACCCGTCGCGCGGCGGCGAGCGCCTGCGGGTTCTCGTCGGGCGACGGGCGGCCGACGGGCGGGAACACCAGGCCGAACGCCACCCGCTCGTCGTCGGCGGTCAGGCCCTCCCCGGTGGCGCCCGTCGGCACGACCGTCCGGGATCCGGGGACCGCCCGACCGACCCGCTCGACGGCGTCGCGCAGCGCGTCGCGGACGGCCGGGTCGGACACCTTGCGGTCGCCGCGCGGGTCGGCGACCAGGACGATGGGGTTGACCAATCCCCCGTTGCCGTAGGCGGCGACGATCCGCTTGTTCGCCTCGAACGCCGGGCGCCCCGGGGCGTCGAACGTGCGCGACAGCGCGTCCGAGATGCCGCTGGCGGCCCACGCGCCGGCGAGCGCCAGCAACACCCAGCCGAGCGCGACGAGGCGGCGGTGGCGCAGCACGCCCTCGGTCAGGCGACTCATGCCGCCGCCTCCGATCCGGACGCGAGGCCCCCGCGGCAGGGCCGGTCGGTCCTCGGCCGACCCGATCGCGCACGGTCGGGTCCGCGCCGGCCGGCCCGGCGGCCGCGAGCGTCGCGGCCGGTGGCGTGCCGACCACCATAAGGACCCTTATGCCTCATGCGCGCCACCGTACCAGCCCCCGTCCGCGTCCTCGGCGATCCGGGGCGCCCCGGCGCGCCGCTAGCCTCGATGCCGATGCCCGGTCCGGCCGAGCCCGATCCCCCCACCTTCGCGCTCGACGAGGTGCTCGGCTACCTGCTCGGCCGGGTGGCGCACGTGCTCGAGCACGGCTTCACCGACCTCATGGCCGCCGAGGGGCTGACGGTCCGGCAGTTCGGGATCCTCAACCACGTCGCGCGCGACCCCGGCATCGGCTCGGCCGAGATCGCCCGCCGGCTGGAGATCACGCCGCAGAGCATGGGCGACCAGGTCGAGACGCTGCGCCGCCGCGGGCTCGTGGTGCGCGACCCGGATCCGGGGCCCGGCCGCAAGATCGGCGTGCACCTGACCGAGGAGGGCGCCGCGGTCCTCTCGCGCGCCCGCCGCCTGGCCGCGGCGTACGAGCGCCACACGACCGGCCACCTGTCGGCGGCAGAGCGCACCCGGCTGGCCGGCGACCTGCACGAGATCCTCCGTCGAGCGCGCGCGCCGCTCGACGGCGACGCCTAGACGGCGTCCGGATCCAGCGCCAGGCCTTTCGCGGCCGCCAGGTCGGCCAGGAACGCGCGCGCCGGCGGACTCAGCGGCCGCGAGTCGGAGACGACGAGCACCTCGCGCACGACCGGCATCTCGGGCCGCACCAGCAGCGCGCGCAGGCCGGGGCCGAACGCGGACGCCATGAACGCCGGCAGCAGGGCGACCGCGTCGCTGCCGCGGACGAGGCCGGCGACGACGGTCAGCGGCGTCGCCTCGTACGCGATCGCGGGGCTGATGTCGAGCAGCCGGAACATGAAGTCCAGGTCGGCGCGGTTGGGCGTGCCCGCGGCCGAGGCGACGAACTCCTCGTGCCGCAGGTCGTCGGCGGTGACCGCGTCCCTGGTCAGACGCGGGTGCCCCTCGCGGACGATGCACCGGGTCGGCCGGCGGGCGAGCTCGTGGAACACCACCCCGTCGGGCGCCTCGCGCAGGCTGACCGAGACCGCGAAGTCCAGGCGCTGCTCCTGCACGAGGCGGATCAGGCCGGCCCAGTCGGCGCCGGCCTCGAAGTACGCCGGGCGCACGCCGGGGTGCTTGGCGCGGAAGGCCGTCATCACGCCGGCCAGGTCGATCCCGTCGCGCTGGCCGAGCATCCCGAAGCGCACGGTGCCGCGCATCGCCTCGCCCGCGGCGCGGACCGCGACGAGCGCGTCGTCCGCCGCGACGAGCAGGGTGCGTGCCTGCGCGACGAGCGCCCGCCCGGCCTCGGTCGGCGTCACCCGTCGGCGCGGCGCCCGGACGAGCAGCTCGCTGCCCAGGTCCTCCTCCAGCCGCCGGACGGCGGTCGAGACGGTGCCCTGCGTGACGCCCAGGCGGGTGGCGGCGAGGGTGAAGCTGCCCTCCTCGACGACGGCGAGGAAGTAGCGCAGGCTGCGGAGGTTCAAGCCGGGCGGGCGTCGGGAGCGGGCGGGGACATCGGGCGAACGGGTCGGTCGACACAGGGTGCCGGGTCGGCGCGGCGTCGCACGCGCCGCCCGACGGCGGGTCGGCGCGGCGGGCGGGCGGGGCCGTGCGCCCCGCCCGTCCGCCGCCGCGCTCAGCCGCGGACCTTCAGCACCCGCTTGACCGTCCGCAGGCGCCCGTCGACGCGCACCTGCGCGCGGACCTTCAGCGTCGTGGTCCGCCCGGCCTTCAGCGCCCGCAGCTGCCGGCGACCGCTCGCGGACAGCCGCACCCGCACGCGGTAGGCGCCGGGGCGCGTGACCGTCCGCGTGGCCGATCCGACGGAGCGGCGGCCGCGCTGCAGGGTCAGGGCGATGCGGCCCTTCGTGGGCGTGGTGACGCGGACGAGCACGCCGCGCCGCAGGAGCGTCGCTCGGCGGACCGTCCCGAGCGCCCCGAGCCGCGGCGCCTTCGCGGCGGGCGTCGGCGGCGCGGGCGCCGGGGCGGGACCAGGCGCGGGCGCCGGGGCGGGCGGAGGCGTCGGCGCCGCGGCGGAGGCCACGTCCGCCTCGCCGTACGGCCGCAGGCGGACGGGGCCCATCAGGCCGTAGTCCGCCCGCGCCCGGCTGCCGGCGCCCGTGCCCGGCGTGGCGCGCACGGCGTTGAGCAGCGTGGAGGCGACGCGCACCTCGATCGCGTTGTCGCCGCCGTGCAGGTACGGCCCGACGTCGACCCGCGGGTCCATCGGGTCCACCGGCGCCGTCGCGCGGCCGTTGACCGTGACCCGGACGGAGTCCACGACGCGGCCCAGGTCCAGGTACGCCCCGAACCCGCCCGTCCACGCGCCGTCGAGCCGCAGCGTCGTGCGGTAGGTGCCGACGCCCGAGACGTCCTGCAGCGCCGGGATCGCGCTCCAGGCCGGCAGCCGGCCGTCGTCGCCGGCCGTCACGTCGACCGTCGGCAGCGTCTCCTTCACGGTGTCGGCGGCCGCGCCGGACGCGCCGCGGCGCCAGCTCTGCACGGACAGCGACCACGCGCCGAGCGTCCGCGCCGCGGGCACCGCGGCGACGTCGGTGGCGACCGTGCGGCCGTCGCTGAGGGTCGTCGCCACCCGGCCGGCCGCGGTGGCGCGGACCGCGAGCGGCGCAGCGGCGCCCGGGACCACCTCGGCGGCGTCGGTCCGCTCCGCGTGCAGCGCCGGGGCCTCCGGCACCCCGAGCACCTTCGGCGCGTCGTCGGTCAGCACGACGACCTGCTGGTCGTTGCCGGCCAGCGCGACGGGCAGCACCACGCCGTCGTCCGTGCGGCGGTACGTGGCGACCGGCGTCGCCTTCCCCGTCCAGGTGTCGAGCAGGTACGGCCGTCCGCGGCCCTCGAGCGTCACGGTGTCCGTCACGCGCTCCGGCCGCTGGTTGAACAGGTAGACGAACGCCGCGTCGGCCGTCCGGCGCCGGACGGTCAGCAGGGCGGACGAGCCGCTCTCGCGGGCCGCCGACGCGCGGACGCCCAGGCCCTGCAGGGCCGCGGGCAGGGCGTCGTCGCCGGCCACGCGCCGGACCGTCGGCAGGGCGACGAGCTCGGCGAGCACGCGCGACAGGCGTGCGTCCTCGGCCGCCGGGTCCTCCGCGCCGGGCGTCGTCGCGGGCAGGTCGCCGACGACCACGACCGGCAGGCCGTCGCGGGCCAGGTCGCGGATCCGCCGGGCGACGTCGACGGGCATCGTCGGCTGGTCCCGGATCACGAGCGCCTTCAGCGCGGAGCCGTCGGGGAAGAGCCGACCGCCGGCGACCGTGGCGTCGGACGAGCGCAGGGACTCGGGCGACAGGTAGTCGTTCGTGTAGCCGGCGCGGCTGAGCGGGTTGTCCGACTTCAGGATGCCGGCGGTCGTCGCGTGCCGCCCCCAGAGGACGCCGACGTCGTAGGCGGCGTCGCCCTGGCGCAGCACGGCCTGCAGGCGGCCGAGGTGGTCGTTGAGCGCCTTCGCGTCGCCCCACTGCGGCATCCGCGGGCCCCAGGCCTCGCTGAAGCTCGTGTTGCCGCCGAACGTCCAGCCGGGCCACACGGACTGCACGCCGGTGCCGGCCGGGCCCTGCAGGTACGGGAAGCCGTGCCAGACGACCTGGTTCGCGCCGGCGGCGTAGGCCTTGTAGACCTGGTTGAGCTGGCCACCGTCGTCGTGGCCGGCCTGCGTCGTGTTCCAGACGCCGCCGGGCTTGGCACCCAGCTCGGTCGAGACCACGGGGGCCCCGGAGCGGCGCGCGCCGGAGGTCGCGACCTTGAAGCGCTCCATGTCGTTCGCGAAGCCGAAGGACTCGCCCTCGGGCACGTCGACGAGGCTGCTGGCGTAGGCCGTGTCGATCGGCTCGCCGTACGTCTGCGCGCGGGTGGTCATGCCGCGGCGGTGCGCCCACGCGCGCAGGGTCTTCAGCCGCCGGTCGACGTACAGGTCGCTCCACGTCTGGCGGTAGTCGTCGCGGACGCGGTCGCCCAGGCCGTCCGGGAAGTCGAAGAAGGGGACGTGTGCGCCGCCGACCGCCTCGCCCTCGGTGAGCTTGCCCGCCCCGGCGAGGGCCGGCAGCGAGGTCAACGGGTCGTAGCCGCGGCGGGCGGTCCACTCGCGGGCGAAGTCCCACGTCCACTTCGTCGTGTCGTCGAGCTCGAGCGAGTCCTCGAAGAACTCCGTCCCCTGCTCGAGCCCGTCGACGAGCTGCCGCACCTGCGGCGTGAGCAGGTGCTCGTCCCAGAAGTCGGTGGTCAGGCGGGCGCCCTCGGTGCTCAGGTGGTCGACGACGTAGCCCTTGCCGCTCGGGAACGTGTCGGCGTTCGGGGCGGTGTAGGGGGATCCGGCCTGCCCGCTGGCGGTCTGCCGGAACGCGATGAGCACCCACGTGCCGCCGTCGTCCGGCGCGGTCCAGGACAGGTCGCCGTCGGCGTCCACGTCGGCGGTGACGTCGCGGACGCTGGCGCGGTCGAGCAGGCGCGAGCCGCTCGTCTGCGTGGCGCAGTCCGCGTCGACGCAGCGCGCCGCCAGCACGGCCACCGTCGTCGTGCGCGCCCCGGCCGGCGGCGCCGGCCGGTCGTTCGCGGGCAGCGCACCCGTGCGGGTCTGCCCCGCGGGGACGAACTGGTGGGCGAAGACGAGCTGCTGCTGGATGCGGCGGTCGTTCACGTCGTCCAGGCCGGGGATCGACGCGGGCCACAGCGGGCTGATCGTCATGCCGTACGACAGGCCCTGGTCCTGCGCGGCCTGCAGCGAGACGCGGGTCTTGTGCTCCCACGTCGCGGTGCCCCAGCCCCAGTCCTTCAGCCGCGGGTCGCCGGCCTTCACGCCCGGCACGTTGAACGCGATGACCTCGGCGCCGCCGGCGCCGCCCTCCTTCATCTGCCGCAGCTCGGCGCGCAGCTCGTCGTCCTCCGTCGCGGCGAGCGGCTGCCACCAGCGGTACTTCGGGCGGCTCGCCGCGCTCGGGTCGCGCAGCTCGGCCGGCAGCGCGCCGGGCCGGGCGGCGGCCTGCTGGGCGGCCGGCGCGGCGGCGTGGGCCCCGGCCGGCACGACGGCCAGGGCCGAGACGGCGAGCGCCGGCAGGACGACGCGACGGCGTAGCGCGCGCCCGCGGGGCGCGTCGGGGGTGCGGTGCATGGGGTCTCCCTCTCTCCGGCGTGTGCCGAGCGGCACACAGGGCGAGGACCGTAACGATCGGTTCTGTGCGGAAGCAATCGAATCTGGTGATTCGATGCGCGCATCGGCGCCGTCGATGGGCCGGCGACCGACGGGTCGTGCCACGATCGTGCGCATGGCCTTCCGCTCGATCTGCGTCTACGCCGGCTCCAACCCCGGAGCCGATCCCGCGTACGCGCAGGCCGCGGAGGCGCTCGGCCGGCTGCTCGTCGAGCGCGGCATCGGGCTCGTCTACGGCGGCGGGCGCGTGGGCCTGATGGGCGTCGTCGCCGACGCGGTGCTGGCCGCGGGCGGCACGGCCGTCGGGATCATCCCCCGCAGCCTGGACGAGCGCGAGGTCGCCCACCAGGGGCTGACCGAGCTGGTCGTCGTCGAGACGATGCACCAGCGCAAGGCCCTGATGGCGGAGCGCGCCGACGCCTTCGTCGCGCTGCCCGGCGGGCTGGGCACGATCGAGGAGCTCGTCGAGGCCGCGACGTGGACGCAGCTGGGCATCCACCAGAAGCCGGTCGGCCTGCTCGACGCCGCCGGCTACTGGGCGCCGTTCGACGCGTTCCTCGAGCACGGCGTCGGCGCGGGCTTCCTGCGCGCCGAGCACCGCCGGGCGATCGTCCGCGACGCCGAGCCGGCCGCGCTGCTCGACGCGCTCGCCGCCTGGCGGCCGGTCGACGTGCAGAAGTGGCTCGAGCTCGAGCAGTCCTGAGCCGCGCGGCCGACACGCCGCCCGCCCGGCCCGTCAGGATGCCCGCATGAGCGGCGTCCTGATCGGCATCGGCGTGGGTCCCGGCGACCCCGAGCACCTGACCCTGAAGGCGTTGAAGGCCCTCGAGCGCGCCGACCGCGTCTTCGTCCCCGTCACCGAGGCGGCGGGCGAGACCGGCCGCGCCGAGCACGTCGTCGCGCCCCACGTGGACCCGGCGAAGATCGAGCGCCTGGGCTTCTCGATGCGCGACGCGTCCGTGCGCCAGGAGAACTGGGACCGCGCCGGCGCCGCGATCGCGCGGATCGTCGGCGACGGCGGCGTCGCGGCGTTCTGCACGCTCGGCGACCCCAACGTGTACTCGACGTTCACGTACATGGCCCACACGGTCCGCGGCCTGCTGCCCGACGTGACGGTCGAGACGATCCCGGGGATCACGGCCATGCAGGACCTGGCCGCCCGGTCCGGCGCCATCCTCACCGAGGGCAACGAGTCGCTGACGCTGCTGCCGCTGACCGCCGGCGAGGACGTCCTGCGCGCGGCGCTGCGCGGATCGGACACGGTCGTCGCCTACAAGGGCGGCCGGCACATGCCGCGCGTGCGCGAGGTCCTCGCCGAGGAGGGGCGCCTGGACCAGGCGATCTACGGCGAGCACCTGGGCGTGCAGGGCGAGGAGGTCGCCGCCGCCGGCGCGGACGCCGAGAAGCGCGGGCCGTACCTGTCGACGGTGATCGTCCCGCCCGCGCGCACCGCGACGCGCGGCGACCGCCTGCGCGACGAGACCGGCCGCGCGATCTAGGGCGAGCCGCGGCCGCGGCCGCGCGATCTAGGGCGAGCCGTGGCCGCGGCGCCGGGTTGGACGGGGCGCCCCGGCCGCATCCGTCCCCCGTAGGAGGCGCGAGGCGGCAGGATGCCCCCATGCGGTCCCTCCCCCTCCGCCGGCCGTGAGCCGCCTGTCGCCGCGCGCCCGCCGCGCCGTCCGCCTGGGAGCGCCGGCGCTCCTCGCCGTCGTCGCCGCGCTGGCCGTCGTGATCGCGGCGGGGCGGATCGATCGCCTCGGTCCCGTCGACGTGACCGCGCTGCACGCCGACCGCTGGTGGGGCGACGTCGACGACGCGGTCGGCGACGCGCTGGCCGGCGACCAGGAGGTGCGCGTGGTGCGGGTCGTCGACGGCGACACGCTGCTCGTGCGGACGGACGACGGCCGCGAGCGCGTGCGGGTGCTCGGCATCGACACGCCCGAGACGAGGAAGGAGGGCACCCCGGTGCAGTGCTTCGGCCCCGAGGCGACGCGCAGCGCCCGCCGCTGGGTCGACGAGCAGCGCTCGCGGGTGACGCTGGCCCGCGACGACGCGGCCCCCGACCGGGACGGCTTCGGGCGGCTGCTGCGGTACGTGCGGCCCACGCGCGGCGGCCGGGACCTGTCGACGGTCCAGGTGTCCGGCGGGTACGCGCGGGTCGCGGCCTACGGGCAGGACCTGGAGGAGCTGGGCGCCCTGCGGCGCGCCGAGCGCGCGGCCCGGCGGGCCGACCGCGGCCGCTGGGGCGCCTGCTGAGGCGGCCTCCGGCCCTCCCCTGACGCCTCCGGCCGCGCGCGTCGGCCCCGCCCCGGTGCCGGCGCGGCGACCCCTCGGGCGCTCCCTGGGGTGCCTCCCCGTGGTGGCGTCCGGGACGCTGGGGCACGCTGGGCGGCATGCCCCTCCGCCCCACCACCGCCGGCGCCCTGGCGGCCGCCGGCCTCGCGTCCCTCGCCCTCGCCGCCCCGGCCTCCGCGGCTACCGAGCACTACGGCGTCGAGGTCGACGCGACCGTCCACACCTCGTACACCGGCTCGGCCGCGGAGACGGGCTTCCGGCACGAGAGCGACCTGGCCGTCGACACCCGCCTGACGACGGGCTTCCTGGCGATCGTCTCCCGCGGCCCCGACGGGCGCATCGAGGGCGTGCAGGGCGCGGAGCAGCACCACGCCGACACCACCGGCACGGGCCACCTGGCCGAGGACCAGCAGTCCTCCTTCTCGTCCGACCAGTGGTACCACTACGGCGCGTTCTGCACCGGTGCCGGTCCGGCGCAGAACGACGAGGGACGCACGTCCCTGGCCCCGGACCTGCTCGCGCCGCTCAACACGAACGCGCGCATGGTCCTGAACCTGGCGGACCAGCTCGACGTCAGCCTGATGTGCGTCGCCACGAAGCCCGACGGCATGGGCAGCGGCCTGCCGTCGCAGATCCGCCTGAGGAGCGACGCCGAGGGCAGCGACCCGGCCGCCAGCCCCCTCGCGGTGGCGTTCGAGCTGCCGCAGGACGCGCTGAAGCGGCCCGTGGCCGTGGCGTTCTCCGGCCCCGAGCGCCCGGACTACTGCCCCGAGGCGCTGCGGGAGCGGTCCGTTCGCACGACGTGCAGCGTCCGCTTCGAGGGGATCGTCCGCTTCACGCCCGACCCGGCGCTGAACGGCGGCGCGGGCGGGAACGGCGACGCGAATGGCGGAGGCGGCGGGCAGGCCCCGGGCGGGCCCGCCGTGCCGCCGCCCCCGCCCGCGTCCACGGACGACGACCTGCTGGCACCGCTCGTCCCGGCGGGACAGCGGGCGCGCCTGGACGCGAAGAAGGGCACGCTGACGTTCCGGGCGGCGTGCCGGAACGGCTGCACGGGCACCGCGACGATCCAGGCCCCGGCCCGCAAGGGCGGCCCGCGGGCCGCCGGCGCCAAGACGGCCGCCAAGGGCAAGCGGCTCGCCGTCGTCTCGTTCGCCGTCGCGAAGGGCGCGACCGCCCGGACCGTCACGGTGAAGCTGCCGGCGAAGGGCCGCAAGGCCGTGAGGCGGGCGACGGGCGCCACCGTCGCGCTGGCCCTGAAGGACCGCGGCACGAAGCGCACGACGAGGGCGACGCTGAAGGTCGCGCGGTAGGCGGCGGGGGCGGGGGCGACGAGGCGCGGGCTGGCCCCCCGGGGGGGCGGGCTGGCTCCGGGGGGGCTGGCCCGGGGGCGCGGGCTGGCTCCGGGGGGGGGTTGCCCCGGGGCGCGGGCTGGCCCGGGGGCGCGGGCTCGCCCCGGGGGCGCGGGCTCGCCCCGGGGCGCGGGCTGCCCCGGGGCGCGGGCTCGCCCCGGGGCGCGGGCTGCCCCGGGGCGCGGGCTGGCCCGGGGCGCGGGCTGGCCCGGGGGGGGGCGGGGACGGCCACGTCGAGCGGGCTACGGTCTCGTTCATGTCGTACCGACCCGTGCGTCCCGCCACCCCCGCCGACCTGGACGCCCTGGCCGCGGTCTGGCGCCGGGCCGTCGAGGCCACGCACGACTTCCTGACGCCCGCGGACATCGCCTTCCTCGAACCCCGCGTGCGCGAGCAGTACCTCCCGGCGCTCGAGGTCCTCATCGCCGAGGAGGCCGGCGGCCGGCCGCTCGGGTTCATCGGGATGGACGGCGCCGCGATCGAGATGCTCTTCGTCGATCCGGACGAGCACGGGCGCGGCGTCGGCACCCGCCTGCTGGACGCCGTCGCCGACCGCGCGCCGCTGACCGTCGACGTCAACGAGCAGAACCCCGCCGCCCACGGCTTCTACCGCGCGCGGGGCTTCGTCGAGACGGGCCGCTCGCCGCTCGACGGCGAGGGACGCCCCTTCCCGCTCGTCCACCTGCGCCGGGAGCGGTGAGGCGGAACGCCGCGGGGTCGGGGCTCCGGGGCCGAGGTCGAGTCGGATCAGCGCTCCTGGGTCGGCGCGGGAGAGCGCCGCGGACGGCGGGAGCACCCCACGTTCCGCGACGGGCTGCGCCCGCGTGCCATCCGCCATGTCACGGCGGGACGTCCGGCGGCGGACGACGAGAGAGGAACGAGGCGATCGCGCCGCCCGTTCCGGCTCGGGTCCGCATACCGGCCCTCAGCCGGAACACGCCCCCGCCCCGGCACCCGTTCCGGCTCGGGTCCGCATACCGGCCCTCAGCCGGAACACGCCCCCGCTCCGCCACCCGTTCCGGCTCGGGTCCGCATACCGGCCCCCAGCCGGAACACGCCGCCGTCCCGGCACCCGTTCCGGCTCAGGTCCGCATACCGGCCCCCAGCCGGAGCGCCCGGCCGCCCCCAAACCACCGGCCCCGCCCCACCGCCCCGCCCCAAGCCGAACCCCCGCGCCTCGCGCCTCGCACGCCGCCCCCGGACCCGGCATACTGGCTGACCAGCCAGTCAACCGCCCGGCCACGACGGCCGCGAGGAGGGACCCATGACCGTTCTGCGCACCCGCTTCACCGAGACCTTCGGGATCGAGCACCCCATCGTCCAGGGCGGCATGCAGTGGGTGGGGCGGGCCGAGCTCGTCTCCGCCGTCGCGAACGCCGGGGCGCTCGGCATGCTCACCGCCCTGACCCAGCCGACGCCGGAGGACCTGGCGAAGGAGATCGCCCGCACGCGCGAGATGACGGACCGGCCGTTCGGGGTCAACCTGACGATCCTGCCGGCCATCACGCCGCCGCCCTACGCGGAGTACCGCCAGGCGATCATCGAGTCCGGCGTGAAGATCGTCGAGACGGCCGGCTCGAACCCCGCCGAGCACCTCGAGCACTTCGGCCCGCACGGCATCAAGGTCATCCACAAGGCCACCTCGGTCCGCCACGCCCTGAAGGCGCAGCAGCTCGGCGTCGACGCGATCTCGATCGACGGCTTCGAGTGCGCCGGCCACCCCGGCGAGGACGATGTGCCGGGCCTCGTGCTCATCCCCGCGGCGGCGGACGCCCTCGACATCCCGGTCATCGCGTCGGGCGGCATCGGCGACGCGCGCGGCCTCGTGGCCGCCCTCGCCCTGGGCGCCGACGGCGTGAACATGGGCTCGCGCTTCCTCTGCACCGTCGAGGCGCCCATCCACCAGCGCGTGAAGGAGCAGATCGTCGCCAACTCCGAGCGCGACACCGAGCTGATCTTCCGGCCCCTGCGCAACACCGCGCGCGTGGCGTCGAACAGCGTGTCGCGCGAGGTCGTCGAGATCCTCGACCGCGGCGGCCAGTTCCCCGACGTCCGCGAGCTCGTCGCCGGCAGCCGCGGCCGCGAGGTCTACGAGCAGGGCGACCCCGAGCGCGGCGTGTGGTCCGTCGGCCTGGTCCAGGGCCTGATCCGCGACATCCCGACGGTGCAGGAGCTCGTCGAGCGGATGGTCACCGGCGCCGACGCGATCGTGCGCGAGCGGCTGGCGGGCGCCCTGGCCTGAGCGCGGCGCGCGGGCGGGGCGGCACCGGTCGTCCCCGGGCCGGGTCGCGCCGGGCCGCCGTGCCGCGCCGAGCCGCCAGGCCGCGCCGGGCCGCCACGCCGCGCCGGGCCGCCAGGCCGCGCCGGGCCGCCAGGCCGCGCCGGGCCGCCAGGTCGCGCCGGGCCGCCGGGCCGCGCCGCGCCGCCAGGCCGCGCCGGGCCGCCAGGCCGCGCCGGGCCCCGCGCGGGTCGCCCCGCGCCGCCCCGCCGCATGACGGCCGCGCGACGGCCGCGCGACGGCCGCGCGACGGCGGGGCGTCACCCCGCCGCCCCGCCCGGCCTACCGGAAGGCGACGCGCTTCTCGACGCTGGCCGCGGTGCCCAGCAGGGCGTTGCCGTTCCAGCGCGCCGACGCGGTCAGGCGCTTGGCCTTCCCGAAGCGCCGCGTCGACGCGAACCGCACGGTCACGTCGTAGGAGCAGTCCTTCGCCAGGCGGACGCGGCGCACGGACAGGGTGCGCTTGCCGGCCTGGATCTGCAGCGCCACGGTGCCTCCCCGGACGCAGACCGCCGCCGGCGTGCCGGCCGGCAGCCCGAGCGCGCCGCGCAGGCGCACCTGCACGCGGCCGCGCCGCTGCGTCCGGAGCGTCGCCCGCAGGGTCAGCGCGCGCGGGACCGCGCGCGCCGCGGGCTGGGGCACCGGGACGGTCACGACGGTGCGCTGCTGCACCGGCGCGGAGACGGCCGGCGCGGGAGGCGTGAGCTCGCGCTCGACCTGGGCCGCCGCGGCCTCGACCTCGCCGGCGTTCGTGCCGGTGGAGTAGACGACGGGGATCGTCGCGGCCCCGCCGGCCGGCACGTCCCGCACGAAGCGGGCGATGAACGCGGACGCGGCGTCGATCCCGGAGCTGGCGTAGCCGGGCATGAAGACGCCGCCGTCGAGGCGCGTGCCGAAGGTGATTGCGCCGTAGGCGGGGGCGCCGTCGCGGTCGCCGTTCAGGGCCGGGACGCGCGAGAAGACGGTGGCGACGTCGCCCCGCGGGGCCCCGAGCGGCTCGAGGAAGGCCCGCGGCGTGAAGCGGTCCCCGCCCGTCTCCCACGGCACGCGGAAGGCCGACACGCTCGCGTCGTCAGCGCTCTCGCGGGCCGCTCGGGCGCGCAGGTCGGAGCCGGGGGACACCACGCCCATGGCGTACAGCGCGTCCACCTGGTGCGCGCGACCGTCCGTCGGGCGGTACTCGTCACGGACGGTGATCCGGCGCCCGTCGTGGTCCTGGACCGTGGTGCGGACGAGCTCGACCCCGGCGTCCACGAAGCGGTCGGGGCGCGAGGAGCCGTCCTCCTCGGGGTCCGCGCTCGCGTACACGCGCTGGCGCTCGACGACCGTCTGGCCCCAGTCGCCGCCCACCGTGCGCGTGACCTCGACGGGCTGCAGCTCGTCCGGCGTCAGACCGTCGCTCGGCTCGCGGCGGGCGTCCGCGCCACCGTCGTCCGACGACCACGTGACCGTGTCGCGGGGCCAGACCGAGCGTCCGTCGACCGTCAGGGCGCTGCGCGCCGGGCTGTACCCCGGGAGGAGCGAGGAGGAGCCCAGGAAGACGCCGTGCAGGTCGTTGCCGTCGGTCGTGGCGGCCGCCGTGACGCCCGGCGCGTTCCCGAAGCTGGGGGACCGCGCGGCCAGGCTCCGCAGGGGCCCGCGGCCCCCACCGACCGGCCCGGCGGCCGCGGCGCCACCGGGCTGCGAGCGCTGCGCGCCGCCGAAGAACACCACGCGGCCGTCGCCGTCGCGGTAGGTGAACTCGCCGCCGCCGTGGACGATCGGTCCGCCCGAGGGCACGCTGGCCGCGTCGTACGGCGAGGCGTCGTACGGCAGCGCGAAGAGCCGTGCGGAGGCGGCGGGCAGGTCGCCACCCCGGACGGGAGCCTCGAACCGCCCGCCGGCGACCGGCACGTCGTAGGCGACCTGCGCGTACGACGGCTCGCCCGACAGGCGGGTCTCGGCCCAGATCGTCACGGCGTCGCGGTCGCCCCCGTCACGTCGGCCGATGCGGCGGCCGGCAGGGACGCGAGCGCGCTGACGGCGACGACGGAGAAGGCGGTCACGGCGCGGGACGAGCGCCGAGAGCGGGGAACGGATCGCATGGGGGCAACGTCGGCCGCCCTCGGCCCGAGCGCGAGGATCCTGAGGGCAAGTGAACAGATGGACGGTATATGTCGTTGGCGCACTCCCGCTCGCGTTCGGCGTGCGGCGCCGAGCCGGCGGGCGGGCGCCGCAGGGCCCGAGCACGCCGGCACAGCGCCCGGCCGCTCCGGCATCATGGGCCCCCGTCGTGCCGCACCCCGCCCGCCCCATCCACGTCGTCGGCCTCGCGGGTGCGGCGCCCGGCACGCCCGCGGGCGCCGCCGCGCTGGCGGACGCCGCCCTCGTGGCGGCCGGGCGCGAGCAGCTGCGGGCGCTGCACGCACGGCACGCGGCCGCCGGCACCACCCCGCCCGACACCGTCACCCTGGCGTCGCCGCTCGACGCCGCGCTCACGCGGATCGCCGCGCACGACGGGCCCGTCGCCGTCCTCGCGTCGGGCGATCCCGGCTTCTTCGGCGTCCTGCGGACCCTGGCGCTGCGCGTCGACGCCGAGCGGCTCGTCGTCCACCCCGCCCCCTCCTCCGTCTCCCGCGCGTTCGCCCGCGTGGGGCTGCCGTGGGAGGACGCGCGCGTGGTCTCGGCGCACGGGCGCGGCACGGGCGGGATCACCGCCGCGCTCGGCGCGCTGCTGGCCGGGCCGAAGGTCGCGGTGCTGACCGCGCCCGACGCCGACCCGGCGTTCCTCGCCTGCGCCTACGCGCGGATCCCCGACGCGCCGCCCCGCACGCTGGCGGTGTGCGAGCGCCTCGGCGAGCCCGACGAGCGCGTGGTCGTCGGGACCCCGGCCGAGATCGGCGGCGCCACCTTCGCCGACCCCAACGTCCTGCTGGCCTGGCGCCCCGACCGGCCCGTCCCCCCGGGGCGCGTGGCGATGCTGCCGCCGCGCGGCGCCGACGCCTGGGGCCTGCCCGAGGAGGCGTTCGCCCACCGCGCCGGGATGATCACGAAGCGCGAGGTGCGCGCCGCGGCGCTCGCGGCGCTCGGCCCGGGCCCCGGCGACGTCGTCTGGGACGTGGGCTGCGGCAGCGGCTCGGTCGCCGTGGAGTGCGCCCGGCTGGGCGCCGGCGCGATCGCCCTGGACCACGACGCGGAGGCCGTCGCCTTCGCCCGCGAGAACGCCGCCGCGCACGGGGTCGAGATCGCCGCGTTCGCCGGGGCCGCCCCGGCGGCGCTCGAGGGCCTGCCCGATCCCGACGCGGCGTTCGTCGGCGGCGGCGGCGCCGACCTGGACGCGATCGTCGACGCCTGCGCGGCCCGCGCCCGCCGGGTCGTGGTCGTCACCCTCGCCACGCTCGAGCGGATCGGCCCGACGCTCGCCCGGCTGCAGGCCGCGGGGCTGGACGCCGAGGGCACCCTGCTGCAGGCGTCCCGGATCCGGCCGCTCGCCGACCAGCACCGCCTGGCGCCGACGAACCCCGTCGCCGTGCTCGTCGGGCGGCGCCCCGGCGCCTGACCGCAGACGCGGCTGCGCCGACGGGTCGGACGGCGCCGCGGCCGGTGGGCCGCCCCGGCGCCTAGACGAGCGGCTCGGACGCCTCGCCGGCCGACCGCGCCCGCGCGCGCAGCGCGTCCAGGTGCCCGGTGTCGTTGAACGTCCGCAGCCGCACGCGGCCGTCGCCGAAGACGATGAAGCGGTTGAGGGACGTGTTGTCGGCGCCGAGGAACGCGAACGCCTCGCTGCCGGTCGCCTGGCGGCACATCTCGGCGATCACGCCGCCGTGGACGACCGCGACCACCGACACGCCCGGGCCCGAGCGGGCGACGATCTCGTCGAAGCCGCGGCGGACGCGGGCGGCGAAGTCCTCGTCCTGCTCGGCGCCGGGGATGACGCCCCACCGCTGCTCCAGGAACGAGCGGACGATGAGGGGGTCGCGGTCGGCGATGCGGCGGCGGTACTCGCCCAGCTCCCACTCGCCCAGGTGGATCTCGCGCAGGTCGCGGATCGGCTCGGGCTCCAGGCCGGTCAGCGCGGCGAAGCGCGCGGCGGTCTGGTGCGTGCGGCGCAGCGTCGTGACGAACAGGCGCGCGTAGTCGACGGGCTCCGCGTACAGCCGGTCGCCGACGAGCCGCGCCTGCTCCTCGCCGTCGGGCGAGAGCGGCGGGTTGCCGTGACCGTCCTCGTCGGCGTCGAACGGCTGCCCGTCCACCATGCCCTGCGTGGCGCCGTGGCGCACCAGCACCACCTCGGTGGCGTCCTTCGGCAGGACGAAGAGCCGCTGCGCGTGCTCGGTGGAACGGGGCTTCTCGGCGTCCTGGGTGCTCACGTCCCGACACGTTCGCAGACCTCCCGTCGGCGTGATGGGTCACGATGGGGGCGTGCCCGGACCGCCCGACACCCCGGCGACCGGCGGCCCGCGCGCCGTCGTGCTCGGCGTGGGCGCCAGCCGCGGCTGCCCGCCGGACGAGCTGGCGGCGCTGGCCGACGCGACGCTCGCCGAGGCCGGCCGCGGCCGGGCCGACGTCGTCGCGGTGGCGTCGGCCGAGATCAAGGCGGACGAGCCGGCGGTGCTCGCCCTGGCGGCGGCCCTCGGCGTGCCGGCCCGGTTCCTGCCCGGCGACGCGCTCGCCGCGGTCGCCGTGCCCACCCCGTCGGCCGTCGTCGCCGCCGCCGTCGGCACCCCGTCGGTCGCCGAGGCGTCGGCGCTGCTCGTGGCCGGCGGCGACGATCCCCGCGCCGCGCGCCTGCTCGTCACCAAGCGCCGCTCGGCCCGCGCCACCTGCGCGGTCGCGACGGCGGCGCCCGCCCCCGCGCCGCGCCGCGTCGTCACCGCCACGGACGACTGCCGCGGCTGCGGCGGCTGCGTCCGCACCTGCCCGGAGCACGCGCTAGTCCCCGTCGGCGCGGCCCGCGCGGACGGCACCTTCGCCGTCCCCGCCTCCGGCGCGGCGGGCGGCGTCCCCCTGCTCACCCTGGTCGACCGCTGCACGGGCTGCGGCGAGTGCCTGGAGATCTGCCCCGTCGACGCCTTCATCGAGGTCGCCCTGCCGTGAACGCCCCCGAGCCGACCGATCCGCTGCCCGGCGCGCCCGAGCGCACCCAGGCCGGCGCGCCCCGGCGCGCGCCCCATCCGATCGAGGTCGAGAGCTACCGCATCCTGCGCTCGCGGATCGACACGTCGGGCCTGCCGCCGCTGTCGAAGGCCGTGACCGAGCGGACGGTCCACGCCGTCGCCGACGTCTCGTTCGCCGCCACGCTCGTGCTCGACGAGGACGCCCTGCGGGCGGGGCGCGACGCGCTGCTGGCTGGCGCGCCGCTGGTGGTCGACACCCGGATGGCGGCCGCGGGCATCACCGCCCGCGAGACGATCGTCCCGCTCGCGAACCCGCGTGCCGCCGACCTGGCGCGCGCCGAGGGCACCACGCGCTCCGCCGCGGCGTTCCGCCTGGCGGCGCAGGAGCACCCCGACGGCGCCGTGTGGGCGATCGGCAACGCCCCGACCGCGCTCTTCGCCCTGCTCGAGGAGATCGCCGCCGGCCGCGTGCGCCCCGCGCTCGTCGTCGGCCTGCCCGTCGGCTTCGTCGGCGCGGCCGAGAGCAAGGACGCCCTCGCCGCGAGCGGGGTAGCGTGCCTGACCAACCGCGGGGAGCGCGGCGGCACGCCGGTGACGGTGGCCGCGATCCACGCCCTGCTCTTCCACCGCGACCCGGAGCCCGCCACCGCATGAGCCGCCCCCACCGCCTGGTCCTCGTCCTCGGCGGCACCCGTTCGGGCAAGAGCGAGCTCGCCGAGCGGCTCGTCGCCGACGCCGGGCTGCCCGTCCGCTACCTCGCCACCGCTCCGGAGGGCCCCGAGGGCGACCACGCCCGGATCGCCGCGCACCGCAGCCGCCGTCCGGCGTCGTGGGAGACCGTCGAGATCGCGGGCCTGCAGGACCTGGCGCGACCGATCCAGGAGGCCGGCACCGACACGGTGCTGCTCGACGGGCTGGGCGGCTGGCTCGCCGGCGTGCTGCACGGCGCAGGCCTGCTCGACGACGACGGCACCGGGGACGACCCGGCGGACGGGATCGACGGCGCGTCCGCGATCGCGAGCGTCGAGCGGACCGTCGCCGACCTGGCCGACGCGGCCCTCGCCCGCCCCGGGCTGACGGTCGTCGTGGGCGAGGAGTCCGGGATGGCGCCCGTCGCGGCCGATCGCGGCACGCGCCGCTGGGTCGACCTGCTCGGCGCCGCCCACCAGGCGCTCGCGGCGCGGGCCGACCGCGTCCTGCTCGTCGTCGCCGGCCGCGCGGTCGAGCTGCCGCGCGACGTGCCGGTCGAGACGGTGCCGCCGGCGCAGGCGCCGCTGCCGCTCGACGAGGCGCCGGACGCGCCGGCCGCCGCCGAGGAGGAGCCCGCCGTGCCGCCCGCCGACCCGCCGCAGGCCCTCGCCGCCGCGCAGCCCGTCCCCCGCGGCGCCCGCCTGCACGGCGACCGCATGGTGCCCGACGGGATGCTGGACTTCGCCGTCAACGTCGTCGACGGCGACCCGCCCGGCTGGGCCCGCCAGGCGCTGCAGACCGGTCTGGACGAGGCCGGCCGCTACCCCGACGACCGCGTCGCGCGCGCCGCCCTGGCGGAGCGCCACGGCCGGCCCGCCGACGGGGTGCTGCCGCTCGGCGGCGCCGTCGAGGGCTTCTGGCGCCTGGCCCTGGCCGTCCGCCCGCGCCGGGCCGCCGTCGTCGTCCCGGGCTTCACCGAGTCCGAGGCCGCGCTGCGCACCGTCGGCGCCGAGGTCGTCCGCGTGACGCGCGAGGCCAAGCACGACTGGCTGCTCGACCCCGAGGCCGTCCCCGAGGACTGCGACCTGGTCGTCCTCGGCCGCCCCGAGAACCCGACGGGCGCCCTCGACCCCCGCGAGACCGTGCTGCGCCTGCGGCGCCCCGGCCGCGTCGTGCTGGTGGACGAGGCGTTCGCCGACTTCGTCCCCGGCGGCGGCGACGCGCTCGCCGACCAGGGGCCCGGCGACGACGGCCCGGGCCACCTCGTCGTCCTGCGCAGCCTGACGAAGACGCTCTCCGTCCCGGGCGTCCGCTGCGGCTACCTGCTCGGGGATCCCGACCTGGTGGCCGACGTCCGCGACGCCGGGGCCCCGTGGTCGTGCTCCACGCCGGCGCTCGAGCTGCTGCGCGCCTACGCGGGCCGCACCGACTCCTCCGCCCGCATCGCCGCCCGCACGGCCGCGCACCGCGGCGACCTGCTCGCGCGCCTGCGCCAGCTCGCCGGCGTGCAGGTGTGGGACGGCGCGGCCAACTTCGTGCTCGCCCGCGTCCCGCACGGCGTCGACGCGGTCACGGGCCTGCACGCCCACGGCATCGCCGTGCGCCCCTGCACGACGTTCGCGGGCCTGGACGACCGCCACGTGCGGATCGCCGTACGCACCCCGGCGCTGCACGCCCGGCTGACGACCGCGCTCGCGCAGGTCATCAGCGACGCCGAGCGCGCCGGGGCGTAGAGGCGCGGGGCGCGGCGCCGCGCCCCGCGGGGCGCCGGCCGCCGGGGCCGCGGCCGCTACTCGACCGGCGGGGCGACGGGCAGCTCGACGACGAACGCCGTCCCGCCGTCGATCCCGTCCTCGACGCGCACCGTGCCGCCGTGCGCGTCGACGATCGCCTTCGTGATCGTCAGGCCCAGCCCGGTCCCCGGGACCGCGCCGGCCGTCGCGGCGGGCGCCCGGTAGAAGCGCTCGAAGAGCTGCTCCCGGTCCTCGAGCGGGATGCCGATGCCCGAGTCCGCCACCCGCAGCATCGCGGTGGTGCCGCCGAGCGTGCGGACCGTGACGGCGATCCGGCCGCCGGCGGGCGTGAACTTGACCGCGTTCGCCAGCAGGTTGTCGCAGACCTGGGCCAGCCGCGCGGCGTCGGCGTAGAGCGGCGTGGCGTCCGCGTCGAGCTCGAGGGCCACCCCCTTCGCCTCGGCGGACGCGCGGGCGCTGCCGACCGCGTCCTGCGCGATCTCCGCCAGGTCCGCGGCGCCGCGGGCCACCTCGAACTGCCCCGCCTCGGCACGCGCCACCGTCAGCAGGTCGTCGACGAGGCGCAGCAGCCGGTCGACGTTGCGGCGGATCATCGCCGTCCAGTGCAGCTGGTCGGGCTGCTGCTCCCCCGTCTCGTCGGCCAGCAGCTCGACGGCCGCGACGATCGAGCTGAGCGGTGTGCGCAGCTCGTGCGTCACCGTCGCGACGAACTCGTCCTTCAGGCGCTGGACCTCGCGGTACGCCGTCGTCTCCTCGATCGTGACCAGGCGGCCCAGGTAGCCGCCGTGCGTGTCCCGGACGGGCTGCGTGGCGGCCCGGAACCAGCGGCCCGACTCGGCGTGGTGCAGGTCCAGCTCGACCGCGCGGCTGGGGTCGTCCAGGACGACGGCCGAGTTGTGGTCGGCGGCCGACCGGTCGACGGCGACCCGGGCGATCTGCGCGAAGCGCTCCTGGGGCGGCGCGTCCAGGTCGACGTCGAGCAGCGAGTAGATCTCGCGCATCCGGGGGTTGGCGACGGTCAGCAGGTCCTCGGGGGAGAAGAGCGCCAGGCCGAAGCTCGTCGCGTTGAGGACGGTCTCGTTGATCGCCGCCAGCCGGGTGCTCTCGGCCCCCTCGACCGCGCTGGCCAGGCCGACGACGGCCTGCTCGCCCAGGTGGTGCGCGTGCTCGATCTGGTCGCGGGTGAACGGCCGGTCGGCGGCCCGCCCGACGCTGACCACGCCGAACACCCGGTCGCGGAGCCGCAGCGGCAGGTGCAGCTCGTGGCTGACGCGCGCGCGGCCCCCGAGCGAGCGGATCTCCAGCCCCGTCTCGCCGTGGGCGACGGTGACGGGCCGTCGCTCCAGGAGCGCGCGGCCGGCCGGGCCGTGATCGGCCGGCGTCTCGCGCGGGATCGACGCGGGATCCAGGCCGAGCAGCGCCCGCCGGACGAGCGGGGCGCCCACGCCGTCCTCGGTGCGCCGGCCGTCGACGACGTAGAGGACGCCGGCGTCGGCGCCGAGCACCTGCGCCAGGCGCCGCAGCACGAAGTCGGAGACGCCCTGCACGTCGGACTCGCCGACCAGCCCCTCGACGAACGCGAGCAGCGCCTCGACCCACGCCTTCTCGCGCGCCAGCTCGGCGAACGTCCGCTCCAGGTCGTTGCGCTGCGCCTCGACCTCGGCGTGGTGCCCCTCGAGCTCGTCGCGGTAGGTGACGAGCGACCGGCGCATCTGGTTGAGGCCGCGGGCGAGCTGGCCGACCTCGCCGGCACCCTCCTCCCACACCTCGGTGTCGAAGTCGCCCACGCCGATGCGGTCCACGGCCCCCGCGATCCGGCGGACGGGGTCGACGACGGCGGCGATGAGGTAGCGGCCGAAGACGGCGGCGACGAGCACCGCGACGATCGCCGCGATGATCGCCACCCACAGCCCGGCGGACGCGGCGTCGTCCGCCCGAGTCCGCGCGGCGGCCGCCGCGCGCTCCTCGCGCTCGGCCAGGTCGTGGATGAGCGCGCGGACGATGTCGCCCTGCCGCAGGTTGCCGGACCCCCGCAGGCGCCGTCGCGCCGCCTCCAGGTCCTCGGCGGCCAGCCGGACGAGCGGGTCGGACCAGGTGGCCTGGTAGCGCTGGATCCGCTCGGTCACCTGCCGTGCGAGGACCCCGCTGCGCGCGTCGTACGCCGCGGCGCTCTCGAGCGCGTCCAGGGCCGCGGGCAGGCGGCGGGTGGCGTCGCTGTAGGGCTGGAGCTGCGCCAGCTTGCCGGTCGCGACGTACCCGCGCGAGCCGGCGCGCAGGTTGGACACCAGCAGCTCGACGGTCTGGGCGCGGTCGACGACCGCCTCGGCGCGGTTGGACTGGCGCCCCGCGTCGTGGGTGCGCCCGACCACGATCACGAACGCGACGATGATCGAGACGGCGACCGTGCCCGCGATCGTGGTGAAGAGCAGGATGCGGGCCCGCAACCCCTGCGTCACGCGGACCGCCGGTACAGGTTGGGGCCGACCTCGACCAGGGCGAGCCCGTCGGTGCGGACGGTGCGCTCGGAGCGGCCGAGCAGCAGCAGGCCGCCCGGCGCGACCGCCCCGGCCACGACGTCGAGCACCTGGCGGCGCGCCGCCGCGGTCAGGTGGATCACGAGGTTGCGGCAGAGGACGAGGTGCCAGGGCCCGCGCGGGGCGGAGCGCCGCACGTCGCGCTGCTCGAAGCGCACGCGCGCCCGCAGCGCCGACGGCAGCCGGCCGTCGGCGCGGGCCCGGGCGGCGCGCACGTTCTCCGCCAGCAGGTCCGACCCGAGGATCTCGGCCGGCCCGTGGTCGCCGGCGCGGTCGAGCAGCAGGGCGACGCTGCAGGCCTCGCTGCCCTCCGACGCCCCGGCCGACCAGACGCGCAGCGGACCGCCGCCGGCCATCGCCCGCAGCACCGGCACCTGCCGCGAGAGCAGGTCGAACTGGTCGGCGTCGCGGAACATCGCCGTCGTCGACACCGCGACGGCCCGGCGGAAGCGCACGCGGAGGTCGTCGTCCGCGACGAGCGCGTCCGCGAGGGCGCCGGGCCCGCGGAGCCCCTGGCGCTGCACGGTCCGCTCGACGGTGCGGGCCACGTGCGCGGGCGCGAACGCGGCGAGCGGCACGCCGCAGGCGCGGGAGAGCAGCTGCACCGTGGCCGGCCCCAGCTCGGGCGCGTCGGCCGGCACGTCGCCGTCGGCCGCGTGCGCGTCAGCCACGGCCGTGGTCATCGTCCCGCGCTTCGATGATGGTCTCGAGGTCCGCGACGAGCCCCCGCGGGGTGAACGGCTTGATCAGGTAGCCCGCGGCCCCGGCGACCCGGCCGCGCTCCCGGTCGGCGTCCGTGACGCGCGCGCTGAGCATGACGACGCACGTGTCGCGCTCCGCGACGATCCGTCGACACGCCTCGAAGCCGTCGATGCCGGGCAGACCGACGTCCAGCACGACCAGGTCGCACCCCTCGCGCGTGGCGTGGCGGACCGCCGCGTCGCCGTCGAAGACGGTGGTGACGTCGGCACCGGCGCGTTCGAGGACGAAGGTGACGATCTCCGCCAGCTCCGGGGTGTCGTCCACGACGAGGACCCGCCGTCCCGCGAGCGCGCTCGCTGCTGCCCCTTGCCTCACGGCGCCATCGTAGACCCGGGACCTGGCCGTCGCGAGCGGAGCGGACGTCCGGACGGGATCGTGCAGCGGACGGAGGCGGCGCCCCGACCCGGAGAGGGTGGCGTGCGGCCGCGGGGTGACGGGGTGGGGCGGCCGGACACGGGGGCCGGGGCGGCCTCCATCCACCGCGGATCATGGCGACGCGGCCGGCCGGGACGGTGAACGTCCCGTGACCGCGTCGGCCCGTGGCCGCTCCCGCCGCCGGCGCCCGGAGGGCCGGCCGGCGGCGGGAGGGCGCGGTTCGACGGGACGGTACGGGCCGCACGAGTCGCACCGAGGGCGCGAACAGGGGGACGACGGCCCGGATACGGTGTGAACGTACCACCCGTCCGCCGGGGCGGAACGGGGCGTCTCACCCCACCCCTGGCGTCTCGCGGCCGGTCAGCGGTGGCCGAGCGCCGCCCGCAGACGGACGCTCATCGCGTCGAGCTGCAGGTCCTCGGTGGCGTTGCGGCGCAGGCTGCGTCGCGTCTCGTCCACGACGTCGACGGCGGCGAGCGCCCGGTGGGGCTCCGTGCGCGCGGCGTCCTCCCGCAGCGCGTCGAGGCGGTCCACGTGGTGCACGGCGTCGTCGGCGCCCACCCGCACCGCGGCGACGTCGCGGAACCACAGCCCCGCCAGGCGGAGCGCGGCGTCCAGGGCCGCCGTGCGCTCGCGGCGGACGGCGCGCTTGGCGTCGTCCTTCGCGTCCCGCTCGATCCGCTTGCGCTCGCGGTCGGGCAGCCGTTCGGCGATCTCCGCCGCCTCCCGCTCGACCAGCGCCCCCGCGGCCTTCCCGCGTTCGGCCGCGGCCTCGGACATCGTGCGCCACGGCGGCATGCCGGGGGCGCCGCCGAGGGCGTGGCGGGCCAGGCTCTCCGCCGCCGTCCGCAGGATCCGGCCGTCGTCGCCCGCCAGGGAGCGCGCCAGCAGCGCGTCGCCGAGGCCCAGCCGCGCGCACGCGCGGGCGGTGCGCTCGTCGGCCGGCGTCTCGCGCGTCAGCCGCGCGACCAGCTCGTCCTCGGGCAGCGCGTCGAAGCGCACGCTCTGACAGCGCGAGCGGATGGTGGTCAGCAGCTCCCCCGGCCGCTCCGACAGCAGGACGAGCACGACGTAGGCGGGCGGCTCCTCGAGCGTCTTGAGCAGCCGGTTCGCCGCCGCGTCGTTCATCGCGTGCGCGCGCTCCAGGACGAACACGCGGCGCGTCGCCTCGAACGGGCGGTTGGCGACGGCCTGGACGACGGCCTCGTCGATGTCGCCCACGCGCATCTCGCCCGCGCCCGTCGGCCGCACCCACGTCAGGTCGGGGTGCGAGCCGCGGGCCACGCGGGCCGCGACGTCGTCGCGGTCGACGGCGCGGCCGTCGTGCGTCTCGCTCAGCAGCGCGGTCGCCAGCGCCCGGGCCACGGTCCGCTTGCCGCTGCCGGGCGGCCCCTGGAACAGGTACGCGTGCGACGGAGCGCCGCCGTCCGCGAAGGCCGCGGCGAGCACCGCGCGCGCGTGCGGCTGGTGCTCGGTGCCGGGGAGGACGCTCACCGCCCCGATGGTAGTGCGGTGCGGCCGGCGACGACCGTGGACGAGGGGGACGTTGCGGGTACAGTGCCGCCCATGCCGGCGGAGCGGTCACAGATCCTTGTGGTGGACGACGACGAGGCCATCCGCGAGGTCGTCCAGCTCGTGCTGGAGCGCGGCGGCATGCTCGTGCGCACCGCCGAGGACGGTCGCGGCGCGCTGAAGGTGCTGTTCGGCGGCACCGTGGACGCGGTGCTGCTCGACGTCGACATGCCGGGCCTGGACGGCTGGCAGACGCTCGAGCGCATCCGCGAGGTCACGGACGTGCCGGTCTGCATGCTGACCAGCGAGGACGCCGAGCTGGCGAAGGTGCGGGCGCTGCGCGGCGGCGCCGACGACTACGTCGTCAAGCCGTTCGGCGCGCAGGAGCTGCTCGCGCGCGTCGAGGCGCTCGTCCGCCGTGGACGTCCCGCCGCCGCCCCGGCGCAGGACCTGTACGAGGACGCGCGCGTCCGGGTGGACCGCCAGCAGCGTCTCGTCTCCATCGACGGCGACGAGCTCGCGCTCACGCGCCGGGAGTACGGGCTGATGGCGGCCCTGACCGCCGAGGCCGGGCGGGTCCTGCCGTCCGACGTCCTCGTGGACCGCGTGTGGGACGGCATGGCCACCGCCGACCAGGTGAAGCTCTACGTCAGCCGGCTGCGCCGGAAGCTCGCCGACCACGACGCCGACAAGACCGTCGAGACGGTCCGCGGGATCGGCTACCGGTACCGGCCCCCGGCGGCCTGATCGCCGGGCGGGGTGGTGCCGCGGCCGGCGCCCTCCGTCATGCCCAGCCAGCGCCGCAGCGACCCCTCGGCGCCGCCGGCGGCGTCGCGCAGCTGGGCGACGAGCCCGTCGCTGACCTCCTGGAGCTGCGCGGACGCGCGCACGATCGCGTCGACGGAGGAGCGCTCGTGCGGCGCCAGCTCGTCACGGCGCATCGCGAGCAGCTCGGCGTGGGCGCGCAGGACGGTCAGCGGCGAGCGCAGCTCGTGGGCCGTGGTCGAGACGATGAGCGCCTGCAGCCGCTCGAGCTCGGAGAGCCGGGCGGCCACGGCCTCGGACACCGGGTCGGAGGCCACCGGCAGGGGCGCCGCGGGTCGCGGGGCCGGCTCGGGCTCGGGCTCCGGCTCGGGCTCGGGCTCAGGCTGCGGCTCGTTCGCCGGACCGAACAGCTCGTGGCTCGCCCACGGGGCGAGGTCCTCGAGCGTCTGCAGCAGCTCGGGCGCGTGGCCCCGCGGCTCGGGGTCGAGCACCGAGAGGACCGCCGCCACGTTGCCGTCCGCGTCGGCGACGGGACAGCCGGCGTAGTAGCGCACGTGGGGCGGGCCGGCGACGATCGGGTTGTCGGCCCAGCTCGGGTCGTTCGGGGCGTCCTGGATGATGTACGGCTCGCCCGTGGTGATCACCGCCGCGCACGCGGAGAGCTCGACGGGGATCTCCTCCACGTCGGTCCCGTGGCGGCCGGCGATCCACATGCGGTCGCCGTCGATGAGCGAGATCATGCCCATCGTCGTGCCGGTCGCCTGGGCGGCCTGCCGGGCGATGCGGTGCAGGCGCTCGCCGCCGTCGACGCCGAGCAGCCCCGTGGCGCGGGCCGCGGCGTCGCGGGCCTCGCGGACGCGACGGCGCGCGTCGTCGGGCCCGTTCGTGCGGCCCCGCGGGGTGGCCGCGGGCTCGTCCGGCCGCATCAGACCCGCACCCCGCGGGGCGCCGCGGCGGCTCGGCTCGGAGCGCCGGGGCGGTCGATGGGGGCAGGGGCGCGCATCACGTGGTCGGGATCGTGCCGTCGTCCCGTGGCAGCGGCTGGTCCGGCGGGTATCGATCCGGTATCGACGGACGGCGCCGGGGACGCCTTCCGGAGCGAACGTACCGGAGTGGCAGGACGCCAGCCGAGTACGATCGCGCCGTGGCCGACCGCCCGGACGACGAGCACCAGGACGTCCTCCGCGGGATGTGGGAGCGCGCGCGAGAGCGGGTGCAGGACCGCGTGGCCGAGATCGAGCAGGCCGTCTCGGCGCTCGAGGCCGGGCCGTTGCCCGAGGACCAGCGCGAGCGCGCGCGGGTCGAGGCCCACCGCCTGGCCGGTCTGCTCGGCACGCTGGGCGTGACGGCGGGCTCGCCGGTCGCGCGCCGGCTCGAGCTGGCCCTGCGCGACCGCCCGGCGTGCGCGGATGCCGCCGGGCTGCAGGAGGACGTACGGCGGCTGCGCGAGATCGTGGCGGCCGGGCCAGGCGACCCGACGACGTAGCGGTCGGCGAGCGCGGCGCCGGCGGCGAGGGACGGCCAGCGGCGCGGCGCGCGGACGGCGCGGGCCCCCGGGACCGCGAGGGTCCCGGGGCCGCTTGCCGTGTCCCCAGCGACGACGTCCCGCGGAGAGGGAGAGGTGCGAGCCATCGTCGTCGGCGGCCGTGTGCTTCGTCCCGGAAGCGGCAGCGCCGACACCGAGGAGACTGCCGACCCCGCGTCGCAGCGCGGCGTCGTCACCATGTCGATGCGGTATCGGCGCACGCCGCCGCGCGCGCTGCGGGTACCGTGGGCGCCGTGCAGCGGCCCGGACGGCTCATCACCATCGAGGGCCTCGACGGCTCGGGCAAGACGACGCTGGCCGCGGCGCT